>NZ_JMDX01000321.1:0-5463 GCF_000935845.1 Paenibacillus sp. E194 | reverse complement strand
TCCCATATTAGAGTAGGATGAATTGCTACTGGTCCTCCGAAGCCTTCAGATTCCAACTCTAACATCATGACTCCTGGTGCAACGATCATAGTATATCCCTCCATCGTGAGTAAGGCTTGCCATTACGTCTTAGCTTAGTATGTTTTATCACGGAAGGGATTTTATATCAACATCCAAATATTAAATCATACCATAAATATATTTATTTGTCAATATGTCCGTCGGGCCATTATGTGCATTTAATAATCCTGAATTTACGATATCGATCGCTAAAGTTCGTATATAACAGAAGAAAAGCAGCATCCGGATGGATGCCGCTTGTTTCAGTCATCTATATCGCTGTGTCAACGATGATTAAGGCAGCATACGGCCTCTCGTGCTGACATAGAGTGAATACCATTCTTCACGTGTCAATGTAATGGAAGTTGCATCCTTACAAGCGCGGATCCGCTCTGGATTAACAGTACCAATTACAGGCTGAATATGTGCCGGATGTCTCATTAGCCATGCAAGTACAATCGCTTCGCAAGTTGTGTTGTATTGGGAAGCTAGCTTCTGAACAAGCCTCGCGGTAGCTTGGACCGATTCGGGTTCATTGTCAAGATTGCGTCCTGAGTACAAGCCTTGCGCCAGCGGTCCCCAAGATTGAATTTGAATGCCATTCATGCGGCAGTACTCGAGTGTTCCATCTGGGAAAGTATCGTCTGCGGCTGCTGCTTGATTCACGTGCACGCCTGCATCCAGCCAGCCATAGCGGGCTAAGCTCATTTCCAACTGATTTGCAACGAACGGTTCATTGAAGCATGATTGCAGAAGTCGAATCTGACCTGCACTCATATTGGATACTCCGAAATGACGCACTTTGCCGGATTGCTTCAATTGGTTGAATGCTTCAGCGACTTCTTCCGGTTCCATCAGAGGATCAGGACGATGCAGCAGCAATATGTCCAAGTATTCAATACCGAGACGACTAAGAATACCGTCGACACTCTCTAAGATGTGAGATTTGGAGAAATCATATCTTCCCGGAATATCACCATCTGCGAATCGAATGCCGCATTTGGATTGGATAATAATCTTCTCGCGTAATCCTGGTTGCGCTTTCAGCACGTCGCCAAATACTTGCTCCGCTTTGCCGCGGGAGTAAATATTCGCATGATCGAACATGTTGATGCCAATCTCAAGCGCCGCTTCAATAGCAGCTTCCGCACGCTTCACATGTTCATCTGTATACGGCTCATTATCCCAGCTTCCGCCCATTCCCATGCAGCCAAGCACGATGCGGCTTGCCGGGATTCCACGTTCATTCAATGGTAACGTTGTCACAAGCAATCACTCCAATGTAGTAGTCAATGTTATTAGTAATCGTGTTGCTTCCTAGAGCTCGTCCAAATCATATCTGGATGATGCATTACTAGTTTACTACAGCAGAGTGCTAGATTCCACTCTCACATCGACTAAGAACCGCATCGGTTGTAAAATAACCTGAATGTGGTTCTTCTCAATTGGAAGGGTTTGTGCCAAGATAAGAAAGGGGAGTTGAGCACATGTTCCAAGATTTTAAGCTGATCCCGGGGAGACCAGCTTATTTGCAAGTTAGAGATTATTTGCGATTGCTCATTAGTCGTGGATGGCTTACAGCTGATCAGAAGCTTCCCTCGACAAGGGAGCTTGGCAATGTATGGGGTGTAAGCCGCAACACCGTTATTGCAGCTTATCAAGAACTTGCTGATGAAGGGCTCATCTATTCAATCCCTGGGCAGGGTAGCTATGCTTCACCTGCTGAGCGAGCCGATACAATTGTAGCAAATATGGACTGGAACAAGAGGATGAGCGAGAAGGCGCAAACTGCTGAGCGCATGGATGTGATGAAACACGGTGTACGCGGCGAGCGCGGAATGATCTCGTTTATGAGTATTGCGCCAGATGAATCATTATTTCCACTTCAATATGTAAAGCAGGCATTGGTAGACCGTATTGCAGCCGAAGGCGAGATTATGCTGAATTACGGGTATGCTCAGGGATATCAGCCGCTAATTGAAGAGTTGAAGCGATATATGGAATCTAAGGGCATTGATATGAAGGGCAAGGATATGCTCATTACGAACGGATTCACGGAAGGACTCGATATTGTTCTATCTGCTATGGATAAGCGTCATGGGCGTGTCATTTGTGAGAATCCCACCCATCATAGTGCAATTAAATTGTTCAAGATGCATGGGCTCGAGATCGAAGGAATTGCGATGGAGCACGATGGGATGAACATGGAACAGGTAACGAATGCATTAGAGGAACGTTCCTATGATCTGGCATACTTAATCCCATCCTATCAGAATCCTACTGGAGTGGTGATGTCTCCTAACAAGCGGATGACTGCAATACGCTTATTTGCCAAGCACGGCATACCCGTAATCGAAGACGGCTTCAGTGAGGAGCTGCGCTATTCAGGTGCTCATGTCGCACCACTTATTGCCTGTGCTGGCGGTGCTAATCATGTTATCTATATTGGGAGTTTCTCTAAAATTCTGTTTCCAGGGATGAGAATCGGCTGGATAATTGCAGATGAGCAGCTTATTTCATATCTTGTTAGTATGAAGAGGGCTCGGACGATCCATACCTCAACATTGGATCAAGCGGTACTCTATCAATACTTACACAATGGGCATTTTGAATCTTATTTAAAAAAAGCCAAATCCGTATATAAACGCAAGTACGAATGGGCTGTACAGTGTTGTGAACAACATATTCCACTCCGCAGATTATGGGGCGATGGTGGACTCCACTTATTTATTGAAATGGATCTTTCGGTTAATGCTGAGGATGTACTTATGAAGTGCCGTGAACAGGGCGTTCTATTTACACCTGGAAGCCGATTCTACACAGATGGAGGAGGCGCCAACACATTCCGAATTGGATTTTCACGCGTATCGGAGCTAGACATCGAGCGTGGGACTCGAATCATAGGGGACGTAATGAAGCAAATCATCCAGGGGGGATAAAAGATGAAGGTTGGTATCATTATGGGGGGCGTATCTACAGAACGGGACGTCTCGCTTATGACAGGTCAGGAAATGATGAAACATCTAACTGGCAAGTATGAAGCGGTACCTATTGTATTGAACAGCAAAGCAGAGCTGATTGACAAGGTTACAGGGATTGATATCGCGCTCCTCGCGTTGCATGGGGCGTTCGGTGAAGACGGCACCATTCAAGGAACACTTGGTACGCTTGGGATTCCGTATACCGGGGGCGGGATATTATCCAGCAGTTTATGTATGAATAAGCTGCTGACGAAGAAGCTAGTGAAATTTGAAGGCTTCGCAACAGCGGATTGGCTTATTTTGCGATCGAATTCCGCCTATGACATCGATCGGATTGAGGCAGAGCTAGGTTTCCCGCTCGTCATTAAGCCAAACGCAGGCGGATCCAGCATCGGCGTACAGTTGGTGCATAATCGTGATGCGCTTGTCGCAGCCTTAGAGGAAGCCTTCCAATATGATTCGGAAGTGCTGATTGAGCAATATATTCAAGGCGAAGAGATCACATGCTCCATATTAGATGGAGCAATGCTGCCGATTCTATCGATTAAGCCGAAGGGGGAATTTTTCGATTATACCTCCAAGTACGAAGATGGTGGTGCGGACGAGGTAGTTATCGAGCTGCCGGAGCAAGTGATGCAGCAGGTTAGCCGGACTGCTCTTGGCGTATATGAAGCTGCGCAATGCAGTGTATACGCTCGTATTGATATGATTTTATATCAAGGAACTCCGTACGTGATTGAAGTCAATACGCTTCCTGGGTTGACGAAAAACAGCTTATTGCCTAAAAGTGCACAAGCAGCGGGGATATCGTACGGTGAGCTGCTTCATCGTATTATCGAAATCTCACTACAAGAACGAACTTATTTGAACGGGAAAGCTGCTGTAGTGAATTCCTAATCCACTACGAACAATGTGATGGATAGGTATGGAAATGCATGTTCATGCACATAATAACCTTCGATCCTAGGTTAGGGAAAGGAGGGGCAGCAATGAACAACAAGCAATCTCATGATGATCAAGTTGCAACAAAAGCAGAGGTTCAATCCACGAAGCTGAATAAGCTTCCTGTTCCTGAGCAGGCCAATAATGTGGAGTTTAGTGCAGAAGCTTTCGAACAAGCGGGAGCGAACCGTTCCGCAGCGAAGGACAACGATACCGTGTAATCGTGTAGGCACCTTGCCTCAGTCTTATCATACAAGACTGGGGCATTTTCCGATTTGACGCGGGCAAAGAAGGATTTTGCTTGCCATTTACTTACAGGTTACAAGGAAACACTTGAAATGTTCGGTTAGTGCTGATAGTGTGTTCTTTAGATAAAATCGATCGCAACTTGGAACAGGAAGGCGATCCGGTTGGCATGGAACGGAGGAACAGAGATGGAAGAGAATAAGAACGATCAATATGATCATCAGAAGGAATTGTTTGAGCAGTTAGGAATTACGCTGGATGCATTCACCATTCATCAGAAGGATTTTCAGATCAAATTCCGTGGATATGATCCCGATGAAGTAGACGCATTCTTGGATGATATTATTAAGGATTACAGCCAATTCTATGCGGTAATCTCTGATCTGTTGGAGAAATACAAGGAATTGAAGCTGCAAGAACGAGCAAATAAGATCTCAATGATGCATCGTGAACGTGAAGAAATCGTAAACACGGAGCCGTCTGTGGATGTTAAATTCATTGAGGAAATCGTTCGTAAAATGGAGCAAAATATTACGGAACTGAAATATCGTATGACCCTTGGTCAGGATTCGAACAAAGAAATGTAAACGGACTTGGGGATACACGGCAGCATGTTATGCCGCAAGTCGAATACATAAAGATACCCGCGGAGTCGCGGGTTTTTTGGTATGTTCTAAAGTTCGTGTTCTTATCCGGTAAGTCTCTGCGTTCTTCATGGTAATACAGCAGTGTGCCGCAATATCATATTGGCATGCTATCTTGAATCGATTCAGATAAGTGATAGCCGCTTTCAGATTTCTGGCAGCTGCTTTTACTTAGAACGAGACCGATCAATACCATATTGGTTAACAGCAAATGACATAGTTAATGCGCTCCAATCTTTCTTTCATGAGTAAACCTCGTTTTCCTCTTTATATTTTCACTTCTAGCCTGTTGAGTCTCATAGGTGTAGCGAGAGATGTTCAGCAGCATGCCAACCGAAGTCATACACACAATCAGGGAGGAGCCTCCATAACTGATCAAGGGAAGCGGGATACCTGTAATCGGCAGAAATCCAGTGGCAGCACCTATGTTCATCACAAGTTGAATGCCTATCATAGATATAATCCCCGTACCAAGGATTAGACCGAACGGTTCATTGCAACGCAAGGCTACAAGCAGTCCACGAGCAAGGAAGAGGAAGTAGAGCAAGAGAAAACAGATTGTACCAGTTAACCCCCATTCTCGCAATGAT
>NZ_JMDX01000320.1:0-5476 GCF_000935845.1 Paenibacillus sp. E194 | reverse complement strand
CTTCGAACATCGCCATCGCGATGCCGCGCTGTGAGTCATTCACCGCATTCGAACAGCAGATTGCAGTCGCGCCGAGGCCAATCGTACTCGATGTATTCGGCATGGTGCGAACAGCGGCAATGGGTCCAAGAATATGTTCAATGGCATGCATCGATAGCCCCGCGATGACAGAAATAATGAGCGTTCCAGGGCGGAGAAGCGGCTTCAACTCGTGAAGAGCTCCTGCGGCATCCTTGGGCTTCATGCACAATACAATGACATCTGCTTCCTGTAAGAGCTTCTGTTTTCCTTCCGACGAGAGCTCTATCGTGACGCCATACTTCCGCTTCAGCTCCAGAAGGCGTTCATTATTACTGCGATTAACCATGGAGATTCGTGCAGGCTCAGTAAGCTGCTTTGCAAGAACTCCTCTAACGATCGCTTCGGCAATTGACCCTGCACCGAAAATACTAAAGTGAAGAGAACGGAATGTGTCCTTCTCTTGTGATTTTATTTCATTCATGATGTCCATTCCTCTCCCTTCTTGCTAACACTGCACATGGAATATAGCTGGCGTGCGATGTTACTCGCGAATTTGACCTTTTCCATATATCCGGTACTTCGTGGATGTTAGGGCAGGCAGTCCCATTGGGCCTCTTGCGTGCAGTTTCTGAGTGCTAATGCCGATCTCGGCACCAAATCCGAACTCAAACCCATCTGTGAACCGTGTTGACGCATTGTGGTAGACAGCAGCAGCATCAACTTCACTCAAGAAGCGTCTGGCACGGTCTTTGTTCTCGGTCACGATACATTCGGAGTGCTTCGTACCATAACGTGCAATATGATCGAGTGCTTCATCCAGAGAATCGATTACGCGCACGTTTAACACATAATCGTTATATTCCGTTGCATAGTCCTGGTCGGATGCTTTTTTAGCCCACGGCGCATAAGCGAATGTTCGTTCACAGCCGCGCAGTTCAACACGGTGTATATCGAATCCTTCAAGCAATCCTGTCAGATGGCGCTCTGCAAACTGCTCATGTACAAGCAGAGTCTCCATAGAATTGCAGACAGAAGGACGCTGTACCTTCGCATTGAACGCAATCGCTTCAGCCATGTCTGGATCAGCGGACTCGTCAATGTAGGTATGACAAATACCTGCTCCGGTCTCGATAACGGGTACAGTTGCATTTTGCACGACATTCTGGATGAGCGACGCACCACCTCGTGGGATGACGACATCCAGCAATCCATTACATTTCAACATCTCGTCAACAGAGGCGCGATCTGCATCTTCAATTAGCTGCAAGGCTTCGACCGGAACAGAAGTGAGCTTCAGCGCCTCATGCAGCACAGCGACAATGCGCTTGTTAGATTCCAAAGCAGAA
The DNA here is from genome assembly GCF_000935845.1 of Paenibacillus sp. E194. Taxonomy (NCBI): domain Bacteria; kingdom Bacillati; phylum Bacillota; class Bacilli; order Caryophanales; family Paenibacillaceae; genus Paenibacillus; species Paenibacillus sp. E194. The sequence goes on along the minus strand of NZ_JMDX01000320.1, from coordinate 4,109 downwards.
GAGCCTCCGCGTAATACGACCGCATTGCCTGTCTTGAGACATAGGCCGGCCGCATCTACGGTGACATTCGGGCGCGCTTCATAGATCATGCCAATTACACCAAGTGGCACACGAATTTTCTCAATATGCAAGCCGTTGGAACGATCAATTTTCTCAAGAACATCTCCTACCGGATCTGTCAGCTCGGCGATTTGGCGCAATCCTTCTGCCATATCTTCAATTCTTGCCTCATTTAGAGCAAGGCGATCCAATAGAGAATCTGATGTTCCCTGCTGCTTGCCTCGGTCTAAATCTTTTGCGTTTGCTTCAATAATTGAATCTGCATGCTGGACAAGCAGATCTGCCATTCTTAATAATGCTTCATTCTTCTGATCGGTTGTCAGTCGGTTCATGACTGCAGCTGCTTCTTTTGCTAACGTAGCCTTGGAACGTACTTCACTCATCGTACATGCCTCCTTCTATGATCGTAGTGTGACCCATTCATCTCGATGTATCACTTCAATGCGCGGAACCTCGATGCGATTGAGCACCTCTTCCGTAGACCAGCCCGCAGCAATCTTTAATTGATCGGCTTCGTAATTGACGATGCCTCTGCCAATCACACGTCCATCCTCACCAGACACCTCAACCACATCTCCAGGGTGGAAGTCGCCTTCGACTCCTCGAATACCAGCAGGCAGCAGACTTGATCCACGTGATATCAATGCCCGTTCAGCGCCTTCATCGACAATAATTTGTCCATGTGGGGTAGAGTGGAAGCCAAGCCATTGCTTCTTCATCGGCAATGCATGCAGGTGAGTATCGAAATAGGTACCCTTGCCAATACCCTCCACAGCAAGGAGCAGATCACCTGGCTCATTGACCCGACCAACAAAGGCAGGTACACCGCCCCGCATGGCGATACGTGCTGCATCTAACTTCGAACGCATGCCGCCCGTACCGACAGATGAGCCGGCTCCTCCAGCATATGCGTAGATTTCCTCGTTAATTTCCTCGACTCTGTCGAACCGCTTCGCATTCGGATTGGAACGGGGATCAGCAGTATACAACCCGTCCGTATCCGTAATAATCACTAGCCGATCAGCATGGACAAGGTTCGCAACCAGTGCTGAGAGCGTATCGTTATCACCAAACTTGAGTTCCTCAACGGATACGGTGTCATTCTCATTAATGATAGGGACGACACGCTGCTTCAGCAGTTCCTCCATTGTCATCTGGGCATTATGTCCGCGCTTGCGATTGGCGAAGTCTGGCCGAGTTAACAGCAGTTGTGCTGAAGGAATGCTGTACTTTTGAAATTGTTCTTGGTATGCCTGCATTAGCAGCGCCTGACCGACTGCAGCAGCAGCCTGCTTCTCATGGAGAAGCTTCGGACGAGTCATATATCCAATATGTCGAAATCCGGCTGCAACGGCACCTGAGGTAACGAGCACGACATGTGCACCACGTTCCATAAGAGAGACGAGCTCGCGTACGTAGAATTCAATATGTTCTCGATTTAAGCCGCCATGTTCAGAGGTAAGCGAGCTGCTTCCAATTTTCACTACAATTCGTTGACACTGTTCCATTATTCATTCACTTCCTGATTCTTTGACTCTCATGAGTATAAGTATCGTACATCTCACGATTGCTGGTGCCAGATTGTAATACGATGATGTGAATGGATCAAGGGAATGCCGAACAGTGATGTCGCGAAACGGATTATGGGTATAAAAAAGACCCTCGTCCTCTAAAGGACGAAAGTCACACTTCCGCGGTACCACCTTCATTGAGGGTTCCTAGAGCATATACCTGAACTGCATCGTGCGCAGATCCATATTATGCAGAAACCATCCCACTTGATCGCCTATAACGGAGGCAGCCGTTCAGCTTCACGCTTATACGCTTATGCTGACCGCTCAAGGATAGGTTCTGTAACGGCTCTGCGGCGGATGCTTGCAGCCTATGGCATTCCGCTCTCTGAACGCGACCTTCATTACGTACTGGTCCTGTCATCACGATAAAGGTATTCACTCTGGCACCCGATGCTCCATAAGAGCAATGAGTGTATTACGAATAGAATACCATGTGATTCCAACGGAGTAAAGAAGGCGGATCCTGTATAAAGGCAGGTGACAGAAGATTCCTTTAGTTAGAATCACAATAAAATTGTTGCTTGGCCCGATCAGGAGTCGGGACAGCATCATCGTAACGAATAAGCTTAGAATAGGGATAGTCTTCCGATTCGCTCTGCGGCTTCGCGTAATCTCGCCTCTGTTGCGAGCAGTCCGACCCGGACGTAGCCCTCTCCATGCTGACCAAATCCGATGCCTGGCGCGGTGACAACATTGGCACGCTCCAGCAGTAAATCTGCGAATTGGGCAGAGTTGTAATTCTTAGGCACTGGGAGCCAAGCGAAGAAGGATCCTTCCGATGGAGCGGCCTCCCAGCCAATGCGATGAAGCTCCTTGAAGAATACATTCCTGCGCTGTTCATATGTCGTACACAGTTCATGAACTGGTTGCTGCGAACCGGTCAATGCGGCTGCGGCGGCAGCCTGAACAGCTCCGAACAGGCTAACATACATGTGATCCTGCATCAGATTGATAAGGCGGATAAGTTCTTTATTGCCTACAGCAAATGCAACTCGCCACCCGGCCATGTTGTATGTCTTGGACATCGTGTAGAATTCGATACCGACTTCCTTCGCGCCAGGCGTCTGTAGGAAGCTCACAGGCCGTTTTCCGTCAAATCCAATCGATCCATATGCGAAATCACTGGCAACGACGATATTATGCTTCGCTGCAAATTGCACGGTGTCCGCATAGAAATCAGAACTCGCAGTCGCTGCCGTTGGATTGTTCGGATAGTTCAGGAACATCAGCTTTGCCCGTTCTAGCTGCAGCTTCGTAATCCGTTCATAATCAGGAAGGAATTGATTCTCTTCCAGCAATGGCATCATGACCATGTCAGCACCAGCAAGGGCAACGCCAGACCAATAATCTGGATAGCCTGGATCTGGAACGAGGCAGACGTCACCTTCGTTAAGCAGTATTTGGCTGATTTCAACGAGTCCCGTCTTGCCTCCGAACAATACGGCTACTTCTGTATCGGGATCGAGATCCACATTATAGTCTTCCTTATACCGCTTGGCTATCGCTTCCTTCAAATAGCGATGTCCACTGAATGGAGGGTATTTATGATTGATTGGGTCAATTGCTGCTTCCTGCAGCGCAGTCACAATATGAGGAGCAGTTGGCAAGTCAGGATTGCCCTGACCAAGATTGATGACATCATGGCCGTCAGCGATGCGAGCGTTCGTCCGCTGTACAAGCTGGGCAAAGAATTGCTTCGGAAGCCGGTTCATGCGTTCGGCCGGCTTGATCGAGATAGAACGGTATGTTTCTTCTAACATGTCTTATCCACTCCAGCAACCGGATTCGTTATCGGTTATCAAAATAATAACGATAATTTAGCATGTTTCCACTGAAGTGTATACCTTTTTTTCATCGATTTTCGTGGCGTACTTACGGTTTTTCTTTAAATACAACTTATCCGCTCGATTTTTCAGCCTTTCCTGTCGGTTCAGTGGTCAATAGCTGCTGCATAAATGGTTTGACATCTAAATTGATTCGCAGCAAATAGGGCTTGCGCTCCTTCGAGAATACGAGCAGTAGTGGATCTTTCTCTGGGCAATAGATTAGAAATACGTCTTTTATCTGTACCGTCTCTCTTGGAAGAACCACATCAGCCACTGATGTTAATGGGATACGTACGATATATCCACATTGATGCCCAATCGTGAGCTGAGGGGACAGTCCGGTTATAGACTTGAGCCAAGATGCAGCGACTACTTGGAACTCCTTGCTGTTCGGGATCGTCTTCACAATCCGTTGTGCCTTAATATCGAACAATTGGATCGGAGGACTTGCAACCGAATCGCTACCTTCACTTGGTGCCCAAGCGGATACAGAATTCGTCATCAGTGTGCTTGTGCTGCATACAAGTAAGAGAGCAATAGCTACGACCCATTTGACCATACAACGATTGCGCATGCTACTTTTCATCCTTTCGAGACCGTGGTGGGTGATTATTCGTTGTTTATTTTTGATTTCCGCTTTGCTTCCTTA
>NZ_JMDX01000319.1:0-5496 GCF_000935845.1 Paenibacillus sp. E194 | reverse complement strand
ATAGATGAGAATTTTAGTGAGCATTTTCGGGTGGTAACTATTTCGGCCTCCACCGGGATAAGCTGCTGCAAATATCTGATCGTCTATGCGATTCACCGCATAATTGATGATACGAACGAGGTGATTTTGGGGAATGTCTTCTTCCAAATCCATTGGCAGATAAAGTTGATCCATGCTATATTGAATGTACAAAGAAACCGTTCCTTTCGTAAATGGTGGGTGGTACTTCCATTTTACTAAAGAACGGTTTCTTTTTGTTTTACATTTTTGAAAACAGGGGTGCCCAAAAGTCGTTCGACTTTTGGGACAGCCCCATTCATTCTCTGCAGGATCATTTAGTATTGATCCTGCACCTCGAGTGGATGTATTCGCGTAAGCAACAGCTGCGCCGCTTCACTGGCAGCCTCTGCATGAGGCAGATTGAATTTGACTTGGAGAATTTCTGGACGCAAATCGTCGGCACATAATAATGTCGAGCGACCAGTCTGCATACATACAACTAATGTCTTGCCGACAAAATGATCGGAATAAATGAGTGCGAAATCATAACGAATCTGTTCTGTGGCCCAACCGACAAAGGTAACATTTGCTTGCTCCGAAACTTCATACAAATGGTCAAACATCGCACACCTCCTCGGGATATCCTTTTCCAAGAACACAAACCATTTAATGGTTATACGATCAAGTATAACATAAATCGCGTTCCTAGAACAAGATTCGAACTTCATTCCATGTAAATATTGCCATCATATTCAGTCAAATGGTATGATGTAAGCGATTCGTGCTATAAGCAGAAGATGTCCCAAGGGGAGGATAGATTCGATGAGTCAAAGCGCATTCATTACGTTTGTCGATGGTTCGGAGGTTGCGTCCATTACATTAGATGAATTGAAGGGCCAACTTCTCCATTACCGGGAACAAACCCAATTAACCGGAGAACAATTAGGCTGGGATTATGCCGAGGCTGCCTTTCCATATACAATTGAAACAAAGCCCGGGCAAGAGCAGGAATGGTTCTATTTAAAAGGTTCCAATCCATTATATCGACATATCGTATTTGGTGTTGGTGAGAAAGAGAATTCCCGCTGCTACGTGCAAATGGTTCTGCCTGACGATGCCACTCACGGAGACAAGGCCAAAGGGAACGAGTTGTGCAAATATTTGGCGAAAAAGTGGAAGGCGGAACTTACGCTGTTCAACGGTAGAATTATGTATTACAATCCACGCAAATAAGCGCAACTATAAGAACATCCCAATTCATCCGCTCGAACGGAATCATGCTCTACAAATAGAACAAGCCCCGGAATTCTCCGGAGCTTGTTCCATACCTGTATGTTGGCAGAGCGAATGAATTACTCGCCTTGCTCAGCTACCAATTCATTGTATGCTTGCTGTACGCGTTCCCACTCAGCGTCATCTTCGATAGGAAGCATTGCCATTTCTTCGCCTTGCTCTTCCAGACGTACGATAATGCCGTCTGCTTCTGGATCGTTGCGTTGGAGAAGAAGTGCATATAGCTGCTCGTCGACGTTGAACGTCTCGACCATCGTCATGTCGATTTCGTTGCCGTCTTCGTCTACCATTGTAATAATCAATTCATGATCGTGATCGTGGTCGTGATCATGATCATGTCCACATCCGCAATCATGGTTATGTTCGCTCATGAGTAAATCTCCTTTATGTTCAGGTAGTGGTCATACTCACGTATCGTACCACTTTCTGCGAAAGAGGTCAACGAACGCCTACTCGCCTCAGTATGTATAATAACCAAAAGCTAAGGTTGGATTGCAGGCAATTTTTTCTGCGATATAAGGGTGAATTCACCATTCTTCTGTCTCAAATAACAAGAGATCATATAGTCGCCCTTCGCCTTGAAATCATACTTATGCTCATTCGTACGGAACCAGAAGTTATCTTCATTTGTCGGAACACTCGATTCCTGAAGCGCCGTTGTCTTCCCTTTCGGATCAGTGATCGTAATCTTGATTGCATCAACTGTCGACTGCAAACTGTCGACTTGGACGAATACTGTAAAGGAGGTCTTCCCTGTCTCGACTTTGCCAAATGGTTTATTGTCCTTGAACAGCAGCAAGTCCACATTAGGCTTGTCAATTACGACCTTCTTATTGGCATCATCCCAGAATATAAATGCCTGAAGTGCTTCTTGTATTTGTCGTACAGACAAATAAGCACGTCCATCTATCATATACCCGCCTTCATTTACCGCATTCCCATTTAGAACAACATCAATCTTATCAGCCACTGGAGCGGCTTGCGCAGAACTAGGTGCGACATCTGTCTGTGCCGATGCATACGCTCCGCCCACAATAGAACCAAGCAGAACGAATGCTGCAAGTCTCCTGCATTTCATCTCGTTACCCCCAAATTTCTTTGTTGTAAAGTTATACTCCAATCATGCATTAGAGTTGCGCCTAATTCGCAAATAACTCTCATGTGCATTCATACGATCATGAACAAAGCCATGAACTGTTTCGCCCGCAAAACCGTGTGGTATCCCACCAATGTTCTCACCCTTCCTCCATTTGCCGCATATCCTCATATAACCGGCTCCACGGAAAGTTAGGTCCTGGGCAGTTCGCTTTTCTTATGGCATCGATCTGAAAATGTCCCAATACATGTTCATAATCCAACGAGATCCAATGTCCCCAGTTCTTCATTACATATCGTTGTATATAACGATGCAAACGAAGACATGCCTGATACTGTTCTTCTGTCAGCAGCCCGTCCATTCCTTCATGCTCGATTGATACAGCATATCGATTAGGATTCATTCCTTTTTCACGTACAACAAAAGCAGGCGCTAAGGCAATTCGTTCTCCTTCTAGTCCTTGTGAAAATGCCATTCGCTCAATGGTTACATATTGATGAACTGTCCCATTCTTGGACACTGCAAAATGAGCTGAAGAAATCTTGTTGTCAGGGCATGTGTACCATGCATCTAGACTCGTTAAGCTCTGAGCAGAAATATGATTCACAATAATTGCAGGGATCTCCCCCTTGCGATCACTCGAATTGGTATGCTCATTTCCCTTCCATACAATCTCCAACTGCATCACGATCCCCCCATTGTTCAATAGGTAAGACGATTGTAGGTGATTCGCACGATCCGGTAATCCATTATGTCCCGGGAAATGATTGGGTGTACAGCAGGCTTGGATATCACTCCCGGGGACATGTACCCTATTATTAGGGCAGGGACAATTAGCCACCCACTTTGGTACGGGTTAAGATACAGGGAACACCATTTCCAACTGCGCCTGGCTGAGACATCCGCTCTACATAATCCATCCCACGCGTGCACGGTGTCTTACACACTTCACACCGATCCGAAGTTACTATTTTCATCGAGAACTGTTCACGACCAGACTGTAGACTCGTCTTCTTTTTGCCCTTCCCCTTCGTCATGCCCTTCACCCGCTTCATGTGCATTTCACGTTGCCTGCCGCTTCCGGCCGAACCTGATTATTGCACATTATGCAGATTGCGCTGGCTTGCTTGTGCATTTATCCCAGACATGGTACAGTATAGGCGTAATTCTAGCCTTGTCAGCCAATAGGAGGATGAAGATGAACCTTCACATACAAATGTTAGGGACAGGCAGTGCATTTGCCAAATCATACTTCAATAACAATGGATTACTTTACTCTGGTGGATTCACACTGCTCATCGACTGTGGAATTACGGCACCGATGGCTCTGCACCATTTGAATAAGTCTTTCTCTGACATCGATGGTGTTCTTATCTCTCATATTCATGCTGATCATGTTGGGGGATTAGAAGAATTGGCCTTCCAGATGAAGTTTAAATATGGACGTAAGCCAAAACTCTACATAGCTTCGCCACTCGTATCCGTATTATGGGAGCATACATTGAAGGGTGGGCTTACCCAAGAGGGAATAAGCAGCATAGAGGATGTATTCGATGTACATGCAATAGAGCCAGGGCAGCCATATGACATTGCAGCGGGTCTTACCGTCGAATTATTAGAGACTCCACATATTGAAGGCAAGCGCAGCTTCTCTCTTCTTATCAATAATCATTTTTTCTACAGCGCTGATATGCAGTTCCAGCCTGAACTGCTTCACCGCTTAGTTGAACAGCGTGGAGTAACTACCATCTTCCATGACTGTCAATTAGGTGGGAATGGAGAGGTTCATGCGACATTGGCCGAGCTCTTGACGCTTCCAGATGCACTCCAGAAGCTAACCTTCCTCATGCACTATGGAGATGAACGACCGCAGTACGAAGGACATACTGGCGCCATGTCCTTTATCGATCAACACCGACTCTATTCAATCGAATAATACGCCAAAGAGCACTATACAACGACCCAATGTGGCCGCTGCAAGTGCTCTTTTGCTATGTCTTCTATACCGTTATTGGAAAGTCGGCAAATTATCCAGATTGTTGCTCGGATCACCATCAGCATCGCCACGAAGATAAGTACCGCCGTCTCTTCCCTTGAAGGCATTCACACCCGCAATTTCTCCATTTTGCACGGCTTGAAGAGCCTGCTCGTAATTTAAGATTCGGCCTGCATTCGTCTGGAACGCTGTTAGATCCCCGTCCCCATTCTTCTGAACAGCTACAATGGATTCTCGCTGTGACATACGAACATCATCCTCCTGACTTTATGCATCCTACATCAGATGCGTTTGTTAGGTAGAGTGTCCATAACCCACAACTTTTATGAACCGAGTATCGGTATACCGATTTACAGCTTCTTCTCCATGCGAATATGAGGGATACCCGCATCCAAGAATGGCTCCTCTGACACTGTCTCATACCCTAAAGAATGATAGAACCCTTCCGCTTGGCACTGTCCATCAAGCACGCATTTCTCCACACCGTGTTTCCGGGCGATTTGCTCCAGACCTACCATTAAAACTCTTCCAATCCCTTTCCCGCGGAATGGCTTTCTTACTGCAATGCGCTGCATCTTAGCAGTGAATTCATCCAACAGCTTCACTCGTCCTGTTGCAGCGTACTGTCCGTCTGACATCAGCAGGACGTGAAAGGCCGGAGCATCCAAGTTATCGTACTCGTCACATTCTTCTTCTTCCGGTACATGTTGCTCAGCAACGAATACTTCTTTTCGTATCGCAATACACTCGTCCAATTGTTCCTGTGTCTTAACCTCAATGATTTCAGCAGCCACTCCCACTCACCTCCGAATGAAATGATGCAACAGCTATTATGTATAATATCTTAGCTGCTGCAAACGAATTTATATTATACAAAAAAATGAATTTCATGTATAGTTGCAATAACGGACACGCTTACATTAGCAAGGGGGTACACGATGGATCCGATACTGGCTACAGTAATTGCAGTTGTTGTCATGGTAGTTGGCATGGTGCTTCTGCTTCTCTACGTGACGAAGAAAGCCTACGCACGCAAATGGGATGCGGAAGAGCCTATAGACAGCACAGCTAGGCAGCCCAATCATTCATCCAACACAGATTAATGAAGCAT
>NZ_JMDX01000318.1:0-5499 GCF_000935845.1 Paenibacillus sp. E194 | reverse complement strand
ATAGAAGCCTTATGTTTGGTATCGCTCAAAAATTGACAGTAGAAGATCATCCTACAGACAGCGTACAGACTCGAACTGTGAAGCAAACCTTTTCAATGCAGAATAAAGAAGTATACCCTGTATTGTTTGGAATCGGGATGATCGAGTCAGTCGATGAAATTCCGGGAGAAGAAATGGTAAGTGCAGATGGATCGGTGCTGCGGTGGAGTGAGAAGGATGGAGTTGTGCGATATGAATCACCCAAGACAGGCAATTACCCAACCAACTACACACTGACTTCGCGAGTCCCGATTTTTACCGAGGAAGATTTGCGCAAATCATCACAGACAATATCTACAGATGCGGATCGATTCCAGAGATATTTGCAGATCCCAAACACGCTTCCGCAGCGAGTCAAGGATTTGGCGCAGGAACTAACACAAGACGAAACTAACTATTACGACAAGGTAAAAAAGGTAGAAAATTATTTGCGTACGCAGTATCGATATACGAATGCGCCGAATTTATCCTTGCGCAAAAGCGAGGATTTCGTCGATGCCTTTTTGTTCGAAATCAAGGAAGGGTATTGCGATCACTTCTCAACATCAATGGCCATTCTTCTTCGTTCTGCTGGCATACCAACACGCTGGGTGAAGGGATACGCACCAGGAACGCGTCAGAACGGGGACGTACCCACACATGAGCTGACCGAGCAATCGCAGGACAGCGGAGCTGGCACGTATCAGGTGACGAATGCAGAGGCTCATTCCTGGGTCGAAGTATACATGGGTGACTATGGCTGGGTTGCATTTGAGCCAACGCCTGGCTTCACCTATCCACGTCTGCAACAGGAAGAGAAGAAGCCGGAGCCAGAGAAGAAGGAAGAACAGAAGCCGGAAGAGAAGCAAGAGGAGAAGAAGCCAGTTACGAAGCAGGAGCGGCAAGATGCGTCACTTCCAGCTTGGCTCGTTCAGGGGGCAAAGTGGCTCGTTATCGTGATGGCGTCCGTATGTTTCCTACTATTATTGTGGAAGTGGAGAACGATCGGCTTCTCCCTACGGTTTTTCTGGCTGCTGAAGCGTAATTTAACCTACAAGGAACAGATCATCCTGCATACAGACTTGTGGCTAAGCTATTGCAGATGGAAGGGCATGCGCAAGGGAGCGCATGAGACTGTGCGTGAAGCTGCCAAGAGGTGGTCGGATCAGCGAGAGGGCAGAAGCGATCCAGCGGCAGTGATCGTCAATAAGTTCGAGCAGGCGAAGTATGGTGGGCATCCTGTAATGGAATCAGATGTGAAGCAACTGAAAGAAGCAATTCGGGCGTACAAACACATCGGATAACAGGTTGTATAGCATGTGGCGTTTTCCAATAAGTAGTTGATTTTGCGAACCCAATGCGAGGGAGATATATCCGTAAATGTGGCAAATGAAAGTCGTTCCGCATAGGAACGGCTTTTTTTTGCACGAAAAACAAAGAATATGGTATAGTTTTTCGTATGAAAACGAGGTGACCGCTTTGTTGGAAAGGCTTATTCCCCGTCTTCGGGTTCGTACGGTGTACGATATTAACCTTGCGGAGCTGATGGACAAAGGATACAAGGGAATTATTACGGATTTGGATAATACGCTTGTAGGCGCGAAGGAACCTTTGGCAACGCCCGAATTAACGGCTTGGCTTGAACAAGCCCAGCAAATGGGGTTTCAAGTGGTGATTGTGTCGAATAATGATCATCCGCGAGTATCCCGGTTTGCGACACCGCTCAATATTCCGTTTGTGAATTCAGCACGGAAGCCTTCGCAACGGGCCTTTCATCAAGCATTGAAGCTGATGGGGCTGACACCTGAGCAAGCGGTGGTAGTTGGAGATCAAATGTTGACCGATGTGCTCGGAGGCAACCGCATCGGGATGTTTACGATATTAGTTGATCCCATCGCGATTCAAGATGAGGGTTGGATGACACGCATTAATCGGCGAGTCGAACGCATCGTAACGAAACGTTTTCGTAAAAAAGGAATGTGGCACGAGGAGGAACGACATTGACAGAAGAACAAATGGCACGGAAATGCAGCGGCTGCGGAACAGCTCTGCAAACGGAGAGTCCGGAAGCATCCGGGTACGTGCCGGCAAAAGCGTTGGAACGGACGCCTGTAATTTGCCAGCGCTGCTTTCGAATAAAAAATTATAATGAAGCAATATCCGTCGCATTCGATCAGGACGAGTTTCTTCGCCTATTGGGACGAATCGGCGAGGAAGACGCGCTTGTCATACACATTGTCGATCTATTCGACTTTGACGGCAGTATTATTTCCGGCTTGCAGCGATTTGTGGGGAGTAACCCAGTACTGCTCGTCGTGAACAAAATCGATTTGCTGCCAAAGGTAACGAATTGGAACCGCATCATCAATTGGGTACAGCGCCAAGCGAAGGAACACGGCATTCGGATTGTAGACATTGCGCTCGTGAGCGCGAAGCGCAATCTTGGCTTCGACCGGTTGATCGATCAGGTTTCCGAGTGGCGCGGCAATCGCGATGTTTATGTCGTTGGTGCAACGAATGTAGGCAAGTCAACATTAATTAATCGCTTGATTCGGGACTATAGCGATTTGGATGGCGAGCTTACCACTTCTCGCTACCCGGGAACGACGCTTGATATGATCCATATCCCGCTTGACGACGGGAAGCATATCATTGATACACCGGGGATTGTGTACAAGAGCCGCTTGACGGAGCTTGCGAGCCGTGAGGACTTATCTTCCCTGCTGCCGGACAAATCATTGAAGCCACTGGTATACCAATTAAATGAAGGGCAAACGTTGTTCTTTGGCGCGTTCGCTCGATTTGATTTCGTGGAAGGCGAGCGTCAATCCTTCACTTGCTACTTGTCGAACGATCTTCCGATCCATCGGACGAAGCTGGAACGTGCGGACGAGCTCTATCGTGATCACCGCGGCGAACTGCTTGCTCCACCGACTCGCGAACGAATTGACGAGCTTCCAGCATGGACGAAGCACCAGCTTCGCATTGGGCGTGGAGGAGAGACAGACGTGTTCATTTCCGGCTTGGGCTGGATCAAGTGCAACGGTACAACTGGCGCGCTGGTTGAGATCCATGCGCCTAAGGGAGTTAAGGTGCTGGCACGCCACTCCTTAATTTAATTTTCGAAAGAGAAGAGACAGTCAATAAGCAGGGGGATGGGGTTCATGCCGGATAAGGATGCATCATATTCGAACAATCTTGTAATGAACATGAATAGCAGTTCCAAGGTGTATGCGGTAATCGGGGATCCGATTGCACATTCCAAGTCGCCGCTCATGCACAATGCAGCCTTGCAGGCGATGGAAGTGAACGGGATATATACTGCATTTCATGTAAGGCCAGAACAGCTTGAATATGCCGTAGCAGGCATTCGCGCACTTGGTCTCGGAGGGGTGAACGTCACCATTCCGCATAAGGAGCGGGTGATGGCTTATTTGGACGAGATTGATGGCAGCGCTCTGGTGATTGGTGCGGTCAATACGATTGTTCAACGTGACGGCAAGCTGCATGGTTACAACACGGATGGTCTTGGATATGTTCGTTCCTTGAAGGAAGAGATGGATGCAGATATCCCATCCTCCCGCATTGTAATTATAGGGGCTGGCGGTGCGGCTCGGGGGATTGCGCACGCTCTTCTTACAGAGGGCTGCAAGGAGCTCATCATTGCAAATCGTACATTGGAGCGAGCGCAGTCACTTGCGGACGACTTGTCGGGATTCGGCAATGTAAGAGCAGTTATGTTGGGCGATGCGCCTGCAATTGCGCCGCATGATGTTGACATCGTCATTCAGACGACTTCCGTCGGTATGCATCCCCATATAGAGGCGTCACCCGTGTCCGCGGAATGGCTGCAAGCCCACATGCTTGTAAGTGACATCATCTATAATCCACTGGAGACAGCCCTGCTGCAAGCAGCAAAGGCGAAGGGGTGCCGGATTCATAATGGGCTCGGCATGTTCGTTCATCAAGGGGCAATCGCATTTGAATTGTGGACAGGCTTGCAGGCGCCGACAGCGCTTATGCGGCAGCGCGTACTTGAGACGCTGAAATCCTAATTTCAAGATGTGGATACTCTAATACAGAAGCCATTTAGGTACGAAGGAGTCGCACGTTCCAGAGATGGAGAGTAGGCTCATTACAATCACTCATGAATAGATAAGGCAGGTTAAACTTATATGCTAACAGGTAAACAAAAACGCCATCTTCGCTCTCTTGCACATCATCTGCAGCCTATTTTCCAAGTAGGTAAGGGCGGTATGAACGATCAACTCGTACGTCACGTTGAGGATGCAATCGAGAAGCGCGAATTGATGAAAATATCGGTATTGAACAACTGCTTGGAGGATCCGCGCGAAATCGCTGAAGAGCTTGCATCACGCTCCGGATCCGAGCTTGTACAGGTTATTGGCAAAACAATCGTGCTGTACAAGGAATCGACAGATCATAAGCAGATTGAATTGCCATAACGATCACTGGAGGGCTACCGAATGAAGTTCGTAGGGATCATGGGTGGAACTTTTGACCCTATTCATCTCGGGCATCTGGTGGCAGCGGAATGCGCTAGGGAGACGGCTTCCTTGGATGAAGTATGGTTCATGCCAGCGCATGTGCCGCCGCATAAATCCCATCGACCAGCTGCTTCTGCGGAGCAGCGCTTGGAAATGGCGAGGCTGGCGGTGCAGAGCAATCCGCATTTTCGAGTGTGCGACTGGGAGATTAAACATGGCGGTGTTTCCTACACGCTAGACACTGTCCATGGACTGCGCCGGGAGTATCCCGACATCGAATGGGCGTGGATTATCGGTGGCGATATGGTCGCTTACTTGCCCCAGTGGCATCACATCGATGAGCTGATGGAGCAGATTCGATTTGTTGGATTGCATCGTCCTGGAGCAAGCTGGTGGGATGCTGCCAAGCTGCCTGCTGCATGGTCTTCTAGGCTCATAGAGAGCGAGATGCCGCAGATGGATATCTCATCGACCGATATTCGGCAGCGATTGGCCGAAGGACGATCGACCAAGTATATTGTGCCGAACGAGGTTCAACAGTATATAGCAAGGTGGGGTCTATATGAATCGGACGCGCGAACAACTGATTGAGGCTGTACAATCCCAGATGCCAGCTGTAAGATGGCAGCATACGCAAGGGGTTATGACAACAGCCGTTCAGCTGGCCAAGAAGTATGGAGCAGACCCGAATAAGGCGGATATCGCAGCCATACTGCACGATGTAGCGAAGTACTGGCAGACAGATCGAATGGAACAGATGATTCGGGAACATAACATGCCATCCGAATTGCTGGAGTATGACAAGCAATTATGGCATGCGCCTGTGGGCGCACATGTAGCGCAGCATGAATATGGAATTGAAGATGTAGAAATACTGGATGCAATCAAGTACCATACTTCCGGCAGAGAGAAGATGACTCTGCTGGATAAGGTAGTGTGTCTGGCAGATTACATCGAGCCGGGACGGGATTTC
>NZ_JMDX01000317.1:0-5548 GCF_000935845.1 Paenibacillus sp. E194 | reverse complement strand
TGGCAGTCGGCGGTGTGTTCATGCTGGTCAAGGATGGCGTGGCACAAGAGCATACAGATAAGGCACTCTATCCACGAGTAGCAATCGGAACGAAAGCTGACGGCTCCATTATTATGATGGTGATCGACGGTCGTGCACCTGGATTTAGCGAAGGTGTATCCTATGATGATTTCGGCAAGGTGCTGAAGGACATGGGTGTCGTCAATGCGCTATGCCTAGATGGTGGCGGCTCGTCCACGTTCGTAGCGAAGCTGCCGGGTGAACCGACTCGCAAGGTGCTGAATCGTCCATCTGACGGCAGTGAGCGCAAGACGGCAAACGGATTGCTGCTCGTAAATAAGGCACCAGAGCAAGGTACTGCATCGAAGCTGGTCGTACAGCCGAATATGGAGCGAGTGCTCGTTGGTTCAACGTTCAAATTCGCAGCAGCTGGGGTAGATGCAAATGGACATCCTGCTCCCTATGCAGGTGCATTGCAGTGGACAGTTGATCCTTCGCTTGGGGTGATAGAAGGGGATGGCAAGTTCACGGCTGGTACTGCTGCAGGAATCGCAAATGTTGAAGTGACTGTAGGTGGTGTAAAGGGGCAAGGTCAAGTCGAGGTTGTGAAGGATTTGACAGACCTCATACTGCCTGACAAGGTAAAGGCTTTTTCTTCTGGTGAACAAGTGAATATGCAGGTCACGGCTGTTCGAGATGGGCAAGTTGTTATTTCTGATAATCGCCAGTTTGAGTGGAGGGTCGAGGGCTCGATCGGTTCTATTGATGCTAACGGTGTATTTACCGCGACGTCGGAAACGGATAAGAACGGTAAGATTATCGTCAAGTACGGTAATGTCGAGGCATCAATGGAAGTAAATATAGGGCTGAAGCCTGTCGTGTTGGAAGATTTCGAGAATGGTCTGGATCGTTACTATGAGGAAAGTGGTGCGAGATACAAGAGTGTAAAGCTCAGCGAGACGACGGATGAGGAATATGTTCGATTTGGCAGCAAAGCAGCAAAGCTGAAGTATGACTTCACGGATACAGTGGGGATATCAGGCGCATACATCAATACAAAAGGCAAGGATCAATATATTGATATTCCTGGCTATCCGGAAAAAATCAGCGTATGGGTGTATGGTGACGGTCAAAAGCACTGGCTGCGCGGCCAGCTGCGAGACGGCAATGGGGCTGCAGTGGATATTGATTATACGGATGAGAAACAAGGTCTTGATTTCACAGGATGGAAGTATATCGAGGCAGCGGTTCCAAAGGGAAGACCTCTTCCGCTTCAAATTTCCATGCCGATTCGATATATGGAGACGAAAAATACAAACAAGAACGATGGAACCCTCTATATCGATCAAATCCGAGCGCTGTATGGCCCGAACACGGATGACATGGATCCTCCAGTGCTAAAGGACTTCTCTCCAGTTGACGGCAGTACGATTCATACCTCGACTCCAAAAATTCAGGTGTACGGGGAAGATTTCGGATATGATCCGATTAAGCATCCGGGAACAACATTAATTGATCCTGATAAGGTACGCATGTATGTGGACGGGCGGCTGGTGCAGCATGGATTTTATCCACCTAAGGGCGAAATTCACTACACACCAAATGTACCTTTGGCAGACGGGGTTCATGTCGTGATGGTCAAAATTCGTGACCTAAACGGGAATCGTGCAGAGAAAGAATGGATGTTCACAGTCGATACTGGGGCATCGAGGCTGGTATATACGGGAGCAGACAATGCATATGCAGGCAATGTTTATAAGGTGGAGGTCAAAGGATATAAACCTTCCAATATTAAACGTGCTGAAGTTGGATTTAAGGTTGACCCGAATTTGATAGAAAAGATAGAAGTAGTTGCAGGCGATAAACTTGCTCCCGCTAATATCGAGCATCATATTGCCCCGGATGGGAAAGTGAACCTGAAGCTGTCTGATGTGAATCAGTTGAACTTGAAGGATGACGAAGCGCTTGCGCGGATTGAATATCACCTGAAATCGGATGTGTCGGGCACATTTAAGGTTGAATTAAAATCCGGAAGCATTGCATTGGCAGATAAGGGAAATGCCGATTTTAGCTTCTTCGGCCTGCCTATGCACGCAGCCATTCAGTACCATCTGCGCTTGAATTGGAATACGGATGGTATAGCGGAAGGGCAAGATACCGTGCTTGGGGTCGTAGATGAGGCTGGTGCTCCTGTGCAGGGAGCGCGTATCGTGACACGTGATGGGATAGAGTTAGGTGTGACGGGCGCAGACGGCAAACTTACTACGAATAAACTGACGGGGACGGTACGCGAATACGAGCTGCAAGCAAACGAGGGA
This sequence comes from Paenibacillus sp. E194, assembly GCF_000935845.1. Taxonomy (NCBI): domain Bacteria; kingdom Bacillati; phylum Bacillota; class Bacilli; order Caryophanales; family Paenibacillaceae; genus Paenibacillus; species Paenibacillus sp. E194. The sequence goes on along the minus strand of NZ_JMDX01000317.1, from coordinate 3,230 downwards.
GTACGCTTCAGTCCGGTTGTGAAGTTCAAGGTATCTCCACTAGCGGGCAGCGAATTGCCTTACAACATCAGTGTGTCGATGGGAGAAGATCCTGCAACTTCTCGCGGCTTTACATGGCATTCGAAGATTAACGTGGATGCTTCAGTAGTAGAGATCGTGAAGAAGAAGGACCTCGTCGATTTTAACAATGCGAATGTCATTCGTGTGAACGGTACGAGTAATATGCTCCATACGTGGGATATCGGTACAGTTCGTGTACACAAGGCAGTTGTGCAAGGACTTGAGCCGGGAACGGAATATGTATACCGTGTTGGCAATGGCAGCGATAAGGTGAGTGAGCAGGGCGCATTCAAGACGGCTGAGCTGGACGGTACACGTACAAAATTCCTCTTCTTCGGCGATTCCCAATCCGAAGATGAGGCAGGATTCAAACTATGGGGCAATATTGTACGAAAAGCAGTGACTGATCAACCTGATTATGATTTTATCCTTCAGGCTGGGGATATGGTAGAGAATGGGTTCAAAGAGGGCGAGTGGAATATGTGGTTCAAGGCCGTACAGGATGCGTTCTTGAAGACGACAGTCGTATCGGTAGTGGGTAACCACGAGGTAACGGGTACTCGGAAAAATGATGATTTCCTTGCCCATTTCAATAATCCTCAGAACGGGATAAACAGCTTGAAGGGCAGTAATTATTCGTTTGATTATCATAACGCTCATATCGCAGTGCTGAATAGTGAGTACGACTTCGAGGAGCAGAAGGAGTGGCTTCGCCGTGACTTGGCTGCAACGGATAAAACGTGGAAAATCGTCACGTTCCATCGTGGTCCATATGGCAGCAAGAATAATGAGAAGCGTATTCGCGAAGCTTGGACATCCGCATTTGATGAACTTAAAGTGGACGTAGCCTTGAATGGTCATGATCATGTTTACCTGCGTACGTATCCACTCCGCGGTGGCAAGCCCGTCGGGGAAGGTGAGGGCACCACTTACATCGTCGCAGGTTCTTCCGGGCCGAAGTTCTATGAAGTTGTCCCACAAGATTGGCAGTACAAAATAGATGGAACGAAGGCGCAAATTTATGTAGCCGTCGAGATAGTTGACAACGAGATGAAGTTCCTCGTGAAGAGTATTAATGATGTAGTCATTGATGAGTTCTCGATACGAAAACCAGAGCATAAGCCTCCTACTTCGGTAGTGCTTGATCAGCCGAGTGTAAACTTGGCTGTGAAAGAGAGCGTTAAGCTGAATGCCACGGTTCTGCCAGACCAAGCGTATGATCGTTCTGTTACGTGGTCAGTCTATGGATCGTCAGAGGATGGCGTTGCGGCGGTAAGCGCAGATGGAGTGGTAACCGGACTTAAGCTGGGGACTGCAATCGTGCGGGCGACGAGCGTCGTAGAATCGGTGTATGCAGATAGTCTTATTACGGTCGATCGTTTGCCAGAGATTCGTATTGAGGAAGTTCGAATTGACCGTGACGAGGGAACGCTGAAAATCGGAGACACCTTGCAATTGAATGCAACGGTATTGCCGGACAACGCAAGCAATAAATCCGTTGTTTGGTCTGTTTATGGTTCTTCTTCAGAAGGAGTTGCAAGTGTAACGTTGAATGGGCTTGTGAAGGCATTGAAGCCGGGCACAGCCGTCATTCGGGCGATGAGTGCGGCGGATGCAACGAAGTATGCAGACTTCCAACTGAAGGTAGAACTAGAAGATAAGCCAAATATTCCGGATCCGTCAACGGACAATTCGAGTTCGAACAGTTCCAAGGAAGAGAACAAGCGTCCAGAGCCGCCGAAGCCAGATCCAGGAGCAGCGAAGCTGGAGAATGGCAAGATTGTGGTACAAGCGAAGCGGGATGCAGGTAGTACAACAGCCACGGCAGTCATTACTGCTGAGGTATTGGGGGAAGCTGCTGACAGCTTGAAGCCGGATTCGAATGGTGTGAAGAAGGTTCGGATTGAAGTGTCGGCAGACAAAGAGGCTCAGAATATTCTCGTATCCATGCCAACATCGGCATTGACGGATACAGCGTTGAAGCAGCAATATGAGATCGTTACTCCTCATGCGAGTGTGACACTTCCTTCGAATGTGGCGAATGGGAAAACTCCTCAAGGAGCGAAGACGATTGATGTCGCCATCGTTCAACCAGATCGCAGTACATGGGGAACAGAGTTGCTTGAACGTACTGCAAATCGTCCGGCCGTTCAGTTGGAACTGCGCGTAGATGGAACAGGGCTGAAGGACATCGCAGTTGGAACAGCTATGCAGGTAGCGATTCCGTATCAGCCAAGCACAGATGAGTTGGCTCGTCCACATGCAATCGTTGTATGGAGTGTAGATGAGCAAGGCCGTCCAGCTATCATTCCAAATGCAAAGTATGATGCAAAGACAGGAACGGTGCAATTTGCGGTGAAGCAGCTCGGTACGTATGCGGTTGGCTTCTCTACAGTGATGTTCCATGACATCGCTAAGCTGGAATGGGCGAGAACAGCTATTGAGTCGTTAGCTGCCAGAGGCATCATTCATGGTCTCGGAGCGGATCGATTTGCTCCACATACGCAAGTCACACGTGCTGACTTCATTGTCCTGCTAACACGCGTGTTGAATCTGCAATCTACACTGGCGAAGAGCGGATTCGAAGATGTTCCTCCGAATGCCTATTATGCAGATGCCGTAGCTGCTGCGAAAGAGCACGGGATTGTACAAGGTAGGGACGCACGGACATTTGGCCCGAGCGATAAGATTACGCGGCAGGAAATGTTCACGATTACGGCGCGTGCACTTGTTCAATTCAGCAAGTTGAGCGCGACAGGGGATGCAGATGCGCTTCAGGCGTTTATAGATTACCGTGAAATTCAGGATTATGCGAAGGATAGCTTGGCAAGTCTGCTTCGTGAAGGATTGATCCAAGGTAACGGGCAGAAGCTTGTTCCGCAGGGACATGCAACGAGAGCAGAGGCTGCTGTCTTCCTGGAGCGAATATGAACCGTGTATCTTGAGTAAGCAATAGCAATAAAACCTAATAGGAAAGCACAAATAAAGGGGCTGTCCCAAAAGTCGAACGACTTTTGGGCACCCCTGTTTTCAAAAATGTAAAACAAAAAGAAACCGTTCTTTAGTAAAATGGAAGTACCACCCACCATTTACGAAAGGAACGGTTTCTTTGTACATTCAATATAGCATGGATCAACTTTATCTGCCAATGGATTTGGAAGAAGACATTC
>NZ_JMDX01000316.1:0-5564 GCF_000935845.1 Paenibacillus sp. E194 | reverse complement strand
CTGCGGACATAATTGACAATCTCCACTCCGAGCGATCGTCATGCAGGCCATCCCCGTTCCGATTCGGAAGCCCCGCGAATCGGCGCCATTCCGACGCGGACATATGCCGAATAACAGATGGCCCGATCCAATCCATGTAAGAACGTGCCCGTGCCACCATATAATCAGGCAGCAGCAAGGATTCCACATCGAGCGCTTCTCCCCACTCCCGAATTGATTTCTCTGGATCATTGACAGTTCCGATTAGAATCATCTTCTCCTTCGGTCTTGTCAAGGCGACGTATAGCACCCGCATCTCCTCAGCAAGCAGTTCCAGTTTCATTTGCCTGCGAATCGCTAAGTTCGGAAGTGTCGGATAAGAAACTCGGAGCTCTTCATCTACGAACTTCGGCCCGAATCCAAGCCGCTTGTGCATCAAGAAAGACGAGTTCAAGTCTTGCTGATTGAATCGCTTCGACAGTCCTGCAACAAAAACAACTGGAAACTCCAGCCCTTTACTCTTATGAATCGTCATAATGCGAACTACATCTTCTTGTTCCCCTAACGCACGAGCTGTTCCCAGGTCTCCTCCTGTATCGCGCATGCGGTCAATAAAGCGTAGGAACCGGAACAGACCGCGAATAGAGGAGGATTCGTATTGACGTGCCCGATCATATAGCGCTCGCAGATTGGCCTGCCGCTGCATTCCTCCTGGCAATCCGCCTACCCATTCGTAATAACCCGTCTCCCGGTACAGCCGCCATATGAGCTGCGATAGACTTCCTTGCCGAGCTGCCGAACGCCAATGCTCCAGCTTATACAGAAAGCGATACAGCTTATCCTGCAAGTCAGTGTCGCTTGAGACCTCCTCAGCCTCTGGCTCTCCCGCTTCGGAATGCATCATTTTACTTACAGCGTCATAGAAAGAAATACCCTTTCCCTGAAGTCGAACTTGTGCCAGTTCTTCTGCCGTAAGTCCGACAATCGGAGAGCGGAGAACCGCCGCCAATGGAATATCCTGCTGCGGATTATCAATAACGCGAAGTAAAGAGAGTACAACCTCTACCTCCGTAGCCTGAAAATAGCCCGTATTGAACTCGGCATAAGCAGGAATGCCTTCCAATCTCAGCTCTTCTACCATGAGTGGTGCCCAAGCTTGCGTCGCCCGAAGTAGAATCACAATATCCCGATACGTCGCTGGTCGCATTCGCTTCAAACGCTTATCGTACACGAGGAACGGCTCTGTTCCTTCATCCCCGAGCAGCCTACGGATTCTTGCCGCAATTGCCCGCGCCTCAAGGCGTGCTGTTTCCATTTCAGCAGGATCAAGCGCATCGACGACCGCAGATTCCACCTCTGAATCAATGTCCTCATTTTCATCGGAGGCCAGCTCTGCATCAGAACTTGCACTAGCCTTCTCAATTAGCACTAGCTCGGTAGCATAGTTTTGGCGTTCTGCAAGCTGCTCCATATTCGGCTCGCGCTGAGCAGCACGCAATTCATCACTGATTTGTTCCAAGGTTGGATAAGTCGCCCCGCAAACGAGCTCAGCAGCTTCATCATATTTCAGCTCAGCCACTCGGTCATTCATGATCTGGCGGAACAGCATATTGACCGCATCTACTACACCCTGTCGGCTGCGGAAATTGCGTGCCAAATCAATGCGTATCCCCTTCTGCTTGGAGCTGTCTGAAGAATAGGATTCATATTTGTTCAAGAACAGACCTGGTTCGGCAAGGCGGAAGCGGTAAATACTCTGCTTAACGTCCCCTACCATGAAGCGGTTGCCAGCGCCGGAACGCGTAATCAGATTCACAATCGCTTCTTGAACCATGTTCGTGTCCTGATATTCATCGAGCAGGATCTCAACGTACTGTTCTTCATACTGTTTAGCTGCTTCCGAAGGAATCGTATGCGCAGGTGTCGAGTCTGGATGGCGCAATATTCGAAGGCAATAATGCTCCAAGTCCGAAAAATCCAGCCATCCCTTCTTGCGCTTCGCTTCCTCAAAGCGCTTGCCGAATTCAATGACAACATCAGCCAGCGTATGCATGATTGGCGCTATCACGGTCAGTTCCTGTAGAAATTGCTCTGGTGTTCTGCGGAACAATTCGTCCCGCAGCTGCTGCAGCCTCGCTTTTGCTTGGTCGCGAAGACGCTTCACCTGCTCCTGTAGTGACTTATCGTACTTATCTCCCCGACAAGCAGCCAAACGGCCGAACGCCAATAAGTCAAATGAGGAGTGAAGCCTCTCCCATGGTTCATGTTCAGCGGCCTCAGCCAGTGCAGCAGCACCTGACAATTCCTGAATTAGGGCCTCCCGATACGGCTCAGGGCCTCCAGGGGCGTCCAACAATCGATACGCCTGCCGCAGCAGTTCTACAATTCCATTCAAGGTCAGGCGTGCATCCTGCATAACACTTGTCGTCCAAGGTGAATTGCCCAGTTCTTCCACCGATTGCACCTCGAACGAAGCGGCCATCTCCTTCATCCATTCATCCGGCCATGGATGACTGCGCGAGAAGTCGAACAACTGCTGCACTAAGCGGAATGCAGCTTCATCGCTGCGTTCCCCGCTGAACCAATCAACCATTCGTTTGAATTCCGAGTGACCGTCCGCATAGCGCTGCTCAAACAATTCTTCCAATACGTCCTGCCGCAGCAGTTCTGTCTCGGTGTCATTCGCAATGCGAAAGGCAGGATCGAGCTGCACCGATTGGAAATGGCGCTGAATAACCTCCAGACAGAAAGAATGCAGTGTCGTGATGGAAGCGCGATTCAATAATGCCAGTTGACGCCGCAGATGCTCGGAATCAGGCTTCGCCTCCAGTTCTCTCTCCAAGGCAAGCCGGATACGCTCTCTCATCTCGGATGCAGCCGCCTTCGTAAAGGTTGCAACAAGCAGCTGGTCGACATGGACGGGTTGTTCTTCATTACTAATCGTCCGAATAATACGCTCGACGAGAACCGCTGTCTTCCCAGATCCAGCAGCAGCTGCGACAAGCACATTTTGTCCCCCGTCAACGACAGCACGCCATTGTTCATCTGTCCAGGTGCTTCCTTCCGGCTTATCTGGCAACAACCTGACTGTAGACGATGCTTCTACAGCATCCGAACGAGACTGTGTCCAACTAAGCAGATCAAACTCCAGTTCCTGCTGCCGTTTTCCGCCGAGCTCTTCGCCCCCATTATGTTTCTCGTTCTTGTCCATCTTCCGCTGCCCCTCCTTCCATCTTCATCCACACTTCGTCCTTCGTCATCCGCGGCAATACATGATAGTCATTTCCTTCGGTCAACTCATCGAATTGGCAGACAGGCTTATAACTGCAAAAGTCACAAGCCTTCTTCGTCCCAAGACGATAAGGGTCTATCCGAACATCACCATCTGTAATCCGGGTTCCGATATCTTGGATCACATGGCGAGCCGTTCCCCGCAACATATCCCATTGCTCCGTAGTCGCAACAGATGCATTGCTGTAGAACGACCCATCCGCCTTCACCGCAATTGGAAGAATGTCCGAATATCCTTTTTCAAGCGGCTCATCCATCAAGGACACAACTTCGCGATCCGCCAAGACGAGTCCACGCATTTTATATTTCTTCATCATTTGCTCATAAGCTTGCTCCACACTCATTCCATTCGCCGCCTGCAACAAAGGGTTGTGAACATGGAAATAGAGTGTGCCAGCAGGCAATGCCGACGAGCCGAGCCACAGTTCCGCATACGTAATCAATACATCCAAATAAGTGAGCATTTGCAGCGACAGACCGTAATACACTTCCTGCAGCTTCAAATCTGTCGAACTCGATTTATAGTCAATGACGCGAAGCAGCACGCCGCGGTCACTGTCCGCCTTGTCCACCCGGTCAATCCTTCCGATGATCTCCATCGTACATCCATTGCTTAGAGTAAATCGAAGCGGCGGCAGCGGCTTGTCCGGACCAAAATCCATTTCTAGTCCAATTGGCTCAAACTGACCTCTGCGAGCATGCTCTCCAAGCACGGAAGCAGCACGGCCAACGATTCGCTTCAGCTTGAGCGAGATGTGCTCATACCGCTTCGAGCTAAGCAGAATCTCCCCTTGCAGTTTTGGGGCAAGCATATCCACGATACGATCCGCTTCTGCTCGACATTCATCCGCAGACAGCGCTGCCCAGGTTCGATTCGAGCTCTGCAAATCTATGGCAAAGCGGCTGAGCGCTGCGTGGAACAACTGCCCGATGTCTGGAGCCTCCAATCGATATACCCGACGTTCCTTCAACTTCAAGCCATGGGAGGCGAAGTGCGAGAAAGGACAGGCTACGAAGCGCTCCATGCGAGACACACTGGTCCGTAAGGCAGTACCGTACAAGTGACGGCTTGTGGTCGGAGTAAGTGTCTCTGCTTGATTCCGATACAATAGCGAGCCCATCAGCACCTTCAGCCGATCATGCCATGCTGGCTGCGCGGCGAACCAGCGGTATACATCCCACCATATATTCGCCATTGGTCTTCCTTGGCGCCACTGTCGCAGCTGAACAATCAGGTGTTTCAGCGCAGATTCCGGATAGACAGCGAATTCCGATTGCTCCTCCTCATTCATGAATTCATTCGGCTCAGCCATGACGAGCCGCTCTTGTACACGTGGGAACATGCCTCGTACATGCCGAACTACCTCGGACGGCAGCAATGTCTTCCCTTCTTCATCAGCGAGTGCGTAGCTAATCCACAGACTGTCGCTAGGCGTCGCGAAGGACTGATAAATTAAGAACCGCTCGTCCAGAAGCTTGCGGCGGACGCCAGGCGCTAGCTCCATGCCTATCTGCTGCAGAGTGTCCCGTTCATGCTCCGTAAGCACGCCATCCTCAATCGGACGAGCCGGTATAACGCCATCGTTCACGCCAAGCATATATAAGTGCTTAATTTGGCCGGGTCTTGTCCGATCCATCGAAGCGATGAGCACTTGATCCAGCGCTGGCGGAACAAGCGCCATCTTGATGCTCTCAAATCCGGTATCCAGCATGCCGCCGAACAATTCAATGCTCATCTTCTCTTCGCCGACCATTTCTACCATCTGATCCAATATATCTAAGAGAGCCCCCCATATTTGCCGATGCTCCCGTGATAGTTGAACCTCTCCGTCAAATAATGCATCTTGGCTCATGCGCTCCAGCTTATGAGGCACACCAAGCGCCATCCAGAACGCATACATAGCCTCGCACATGCCGCGAACGTTCGAGCTCGCCTTCATTGCGCGTGCAAGCTCAGCAATCGGATCGGCAATGATTCTGCGGCATTGCTCCACCCACTCTGGAGCATGTCTTGGCCGTTCAACAGCCTCAGCTTCTTCAGTTGTGCCCTCCGCAGCTCCATCTGCATGATCAGGATCAAGCGACAATTCCGGCATTGCAGGCCATGAACGCTTGCTTGTCCACCTGCCCCCTTCGATACCGCATGCAAGCACATAGTTCTCCAACTTGTCAAAGTGCTCTCTTGTAATCGAACCATCTTCGGACAGCAAAAAATCGGTTTTGACAAACCGAAATACTGCGTCGTATTTCCAATTGCCTATTATGATATCAAGCACCGCTCGCGTCATCTCAAC
>NZ_JMDX01000315.1:0-5570 GCF_000935845.1 Paenibacillus sp. E194 | reverse complement strand
AGGGACATCCCATAAAGGATGAAGCGAGGATTGCGAGCGTAATCACCTAGGCTCCACCAAATGTATAAATCGTACACGATCCAATGGGCGAACAGTCCGGGAATCGTACCTTCACTCACATTGGAATGTCCTATAGCGAGTGGGTTCAGTTAAATTTTTCGAGTTACCTTTTCGTTTTGATTTATATCATTGTAATGGATGGTGGTGAAGAATGAAAATACGATCCCTGCCCACCATTCATATACAAAACAGCTACAATGTATCAATATTTAGTTAAGTTAATTTCAGGATGTTTCTGCTGAATTTCGTTCATTTTATTATCGGTGATTCCCTTTAAATGTTTATCAAAGAAGCTAAGTGACATTTCGTTAATCAATTGGAAAATCGCGGGTACATCTGCTCCAGGTTCATTAATGATCGACGAAACGGCTGCTAAGTCAGTGAAACTGCCATGATTCGTTTTAGGAATTATCGCGGTATACACGCCAGGTTTTTCAATGGTTTTATTTCTCAAGTAGGCCTCCACAAACAACTCATCCCGATTTCCTGGTTCCCGGCCGTTTGCCTCCTTCATTAGCCTAATCGAAGCCTCGGCATTCATCAGCATAAATGGCTTTCCAGGACCATCTTTCGGCATAGGGTCACCATACAATCCGCCATCCATATCAATGGCAGCTTTGATTCTATCATCCTTTACCAACATTTGAGCTGAAGTGGCACCACCAAAAGAATGACCTAACATACCAATATGGTCATAGTCTATTAACTTAGCGATCGGCTTAAATTTATCGTCAAAATCAGCTTCGGTTATTTCATCTAGCACAAATGCGGCATCCTGCTCCCAAAGTCTAATCCGATTGTTTAGAAAAGTGATTGTATTTTCAATAGGTGTAAAATCAACCTGATCTCCATCCGGGAAAACGGTTGTTGCCGCATCGCCGGTAAAGTTAAGAGCAACGATTACGTAACCGTGACTCGCCAACTCCTCCAACTGAAAGGTGTTTTGTTGACTGTATAGGCTCATACCATGTGCAAACAATAACAGGGGGAATTTCTTTGTTGCTTGTAAGGGTGTGACGTCTGTAAACGAATGTGTTTCGGTCAATCTCAAATGAGTGGTTGCGATATAAGGGAATCCCTGTGTAGATGATATTTGTTTAGTTAATGCATCAATATTCTTATGATAAGGAGCAGGAGAGCCTGCCCCTTTTTCGGCGGGATAATAAACCTGTAACATCAATTCACGAAATACTTGACTATTTGGAACAACAAATTCTTTTCGATTCTGATCAACAAGATGAAAGGCTTGCGTACCTACCGCATATTCTCCCGTAGGCCTTGGAAATGTGAGCAGGGGAAAAATCGTCGGTAAAGCAATCATGGCAGCAGCCGCGGCAACAATACCTGTCCCTTTTACAATTCTCACTCCTCTTTTTTTTGATACATTCGTGTTGCGTGGTTTGATACAAACCTGCAGGGTCAAAAGCACTGTTACGATATAAGCGGGTATCAAGCGCCAGTTGACCCCGATTGCAAGGATAGTTGCCAATAAGGCTATATATGTAACCGATAAAATGATGACATTATTCTTGGTAACACCACGCTGCTTAAAAAGCAGTAAGATGCTTGATACGATCAGTATAGCTACAAAAATAATCTCTACGTTTCTCATCATAGAACCTCCATTTCATATACATACATTTGAATGTATGTGGGTAAAATTTTTTACATTCATTTGAATGTAAAATGGCAAAATAATAAACTACATTGAGTAGTTTATTGTTCCTGTACGTTATCATACAACTCCAGAAAAACATTTTTCAATTCTTCATTGACTATTGGCATGCCAATTCTTTCAAACATTAGGGCGATATGCTCAATTTTCTGAACAAATTCCTCGCGGCTGACGTGAAAGATTCCTGGATTCATCCAGATATCAAAAAGCATTGTAAAAATTTCTGCTGTTTGCTTTGGATACGCAACTTGGATCGAACCGTCTTTATTACCTTCTTCAATGACTTTGTGAATGCCTGGCGCAACAACTCTCATACCTTCTGTAATCCGACTAAACACAAACTCAGCTGAAATCATTTCGCGAGAAATGGTCGAATGGTCACCGTTTTTTATACTTTGCAGAATCGAATACGAGATACCTTGTCTTAAACGATCTAAGGCATTTAAGTTTTCTAAATCATCAATATGAGTAAAAACGTCTTGCTGGATCATCATCTCTTTGGTAACGGACTGAATGATGTCTGAGATTGATTTGAAATGATGATAGAAAGCACCTCGAGTAATGTCTCCTACATCATCTACAATATCCTGAATCGTTACATTGTTCCAACCTTTAAGCGTAAATAGTCTAACTGCAGATTCCATAATTCTTTTTCGTGTAATTTCCGGAAATTTATTTCTGGCCATTTTATTTCTCCTACACATACATTCAAATGTATCTAAATGATAAGGGAAGCCATCAGGTATGTCAACTTGGGCCTAATAGGAGGCCGTCACTCAGCTCGGAGGAGCTTTTTCTTTATGATCAACTTTCAATTGTGCAATGATAAAGAAGAAGATATCGTCCAATCGGATAAACCCATGAATGAATAAGATCTTACAGGGCTGACTTTTTACTTAATATCTGAATTTATTAAAGGGAGAGTATGTATGATTCGAAAATATTCGACTGGACCGCTAAATAATCTAACGGAGAAAGACAAGATTGTATCTAAAGATATTGCTGTGAACTCGATAAACCAGCATCAACATAAAAATGCTAGAGTAAGAATCAAAGTGTTTGCATTAAACGGAAAGAAGAAATTGATTCATAATGTTGTATTTACTGTGAAACCGAATGCATCCACATTCAATAGCTTTTTTGTGGGAAATACGAAGCAGTATGAAGTTCAATTTATTACAAATCAATCGAAAGTTCAATTTGCATCGTTTGGGATTAGTCCGAAAGATCGTTATGTTGCCGCACATCGAGTAATTAACAGTGAATTAACAAGAATCGTATGAGGATGACTTCTCTAATTTCTATCGATCTAGGTGCTTTCTTGAAAAGATGTGTTCGCTAAGCCAGTTATTGTTCTTGGCTCAATTTAAACGCCTAAGTGGGGTTTCCAATCTTAGGCGTTGTTCTTTATGTCGGAAGCATTTTTTCATCCCTTCAGATAAATTTCAAATTCAGCAGTTTACGCATTCCACTGAAAAGGGGGAGAGAATCGTTTCACTTTTCTCGTACTTCATTCAGATGAATAGTCGCGGTTTTCGGACATGGACTGAAAAGTAATTAGGAAATCCGGTCTAGCAAGATGAATACATATTAAGGATTTCGAATAAAGAGTCAATCCACCTGACATGGTGGATTTTTGGTTTTTATCAGAGCACGTTTGTCATCCCAAACATATTATTTATAGACGAATGTCATCAGATGAGGCTTTAAGCAGTACTATTCTGCATGAAATCGGAGTTGAAAAAATGGATAGAAAAAAAACAAAATTGACCGCGAAAATCATACTGCCACCGGATGCACGGTATGATGAGAAGCGCAGGAACGCAGACAAAGCTATTCGAACGGCCAAATATTGGGGTTATCCAGTTCGAATGAGGAATTCAGGGATTTACCGAGGCAAAGGAGTGCCTAAAAAATACAACAAAGTTTTTTTCAATAATGAGAAGCATCCCAAGAAGACAGTATATCAAGACGATCACAGCATACTTAATCATCCGATTGGGCCGAGTGCCAACCGATTAATTGGTCAAGGCACAAAAGTTCATGCCAAAGGGAGTATTACTGATGTTCCGGGTATCCTAGTGGGGCACGCAGAGGATAGAAGCGGTCGTACTGGTTGCACGGTTATTTTGTACCCTGAAGGTGCGTTCCCGGCGTGGATGTCAGAGGCGGTTATCCGGGTACGGAACAGACAGATGCTATTAAACCCGGAACTTCAACGGATCTTATACAGGGGGTTCTTCTTACGGGCGGCAGCAATTTCGGTCTTGCGGCAACAGCAGGTGTCGTGAACTGGCTTGCAGAGCATGGGTATGGTACCCAGACAGATGTTGGATCGCTCCCTACTGTGCCTGCGGCTGTTTTTTTGACCTTTATTATGCGAAAGGCTCCCGCAGGCCTGACGCACAGTTGGGCTACAAGGCAGCACAAGCTGCGAAGTCCGGTGCCGTGGCGCAAGGCAGTGTTGGTGCTGGAGCGGGTGCACGGTAGGGAAAATCTATGGTTCGCCGATGAAGGGCGGAGTTGGAACCGCCTCTTGGCAAATCCCGGGCGGTCCTATAGTAGCCGCTATTGTCGTCGTCAATGCCCTTGGAGATATTTGGGATGATGATCATATCATAGCCGGGGCGCTCGAGCCTGATGGTAAATTTGTTAACCAAACTAGGGCAATTCTTGAAGGAATACCACCAATGCCGATCTCGACCCGGAGCAGAAGCACAACCATCGCTGTCATCGCAACCACTGCAAAGCTAGACAAAGCCGAGGCAGGGAGGGTAGCGACACTCGCCCATGACGGAATGGCGCGGGCGATTTCCCCGGTGCATATTCAAGGTGACGGGGACACTGTATTCTGCATCGCTACTGGAACCGATACTAGCGGGCTTATTGGTAATGCTGCCGTGACCGCAGTCGGCACCGTCGCAGCGGTGGTGCTTGGGCAGGCCATCGTCAGAGGAGTAAAGGCAGCCCAAGCAGAAATTAAACATCAACAAAGTAAGAAGTGAAATGAGGTTTCGATCACTTCCAAACTGTTCGTTCAAATAGCAAAAATGGGCTGAGGACAAGATCCTCAACCCATTTTGTCAAGTTAACTACTTATCCTGATTAAGTTGAGCTCGCAACACGTCTTGGCCAGTTGCAATGGCACCGTCCCTAAGGGCAGTTACGATTCTCCCAAAAACAATATCAACGGGTTGGTTTTCATCATTTACTGCATCGAGAAGATGTTTGCCGATGTTGTTAGCGCCGCTTTTTAAAGTAGAATCAAGGAAACTCTTGAAAAATTCTTTGTGTTTATCAGACATGTATCTCACCCCCTTCCGATAATACGGGTATCCCCCTGAGGTATAGTCTGATGGGAATTCGACTTACTGCTAGCGTCGACCAACTAACATCAGGAGTGGTTTAGAAGGAGAGATATTTCTCTTCTTTTTCTAAGGCCATTTCTTACACCAGTTATTTGGCTTTTTCTTTCGCGCGTCTTTTTGCACGATCCTTCGCACGATCCTTTGCACGATCCTTCGCACGATCCTTTGCACGATCCTTCGCACGTTCTTTCGCACGTTCTTTCGCACGTTCTTTCGCACGATCCTTCGCACGATCCTTCGCACGATCCTTCGCACGATCCTTCGCACGTTCTTTCGCACGTTCTTTCGCACGTTCTTTCACGCGTTCTTTCACACGTTTTTTCACACGTTCTTTCACACGTTTTTTCACACGTTCCTTCGCACGTTTTTTCGCACGATCCTCCGCACGTTCTTTCGCACGATCCTTCGCTCGTTCTTTCGCACGATCCTCCGCACGATCCTCCGCGCGTTCTTCCACATGCTCATTC
>NZ_JMDX01000314.1:0-5590 GCF_000935845.1 Paenibacillus sp. E194 | reverse complement strand
TTCAACTGTCTAGCTTCGCATCTAGAAAGTGCAACCTGCGGATTTGGATGCACTTCGACCATAATACCATCCGCGCCAGCCGCTAACGCTGCTTTCGCGCATGGAAGCATAATATCCTTTCGGCCAGTCGCATGGGTAACATCCACGAGAACGGGGAGATGGGTCTCTTGTTTCAATATCGGAACAGCAGAAATATCGAGTGTATTACGCGTCCATTTCTCGTAGGTGCGAATTCCGCGCTCAATTAACATGACTTGGTTATTCCCGCTGGATAGCAAATACTCAGCCGCAAATACGAATTCTTCGAGTGTGGCGGAGAGACCACGTTTCAACAAGACAGGCTTTTGAGTTTGGCCAACGGCTTTCAGCAAATCGAAGTTATGCATATTGCGGGCACCAATCTGAAAGATGTCAATGTAACGAGCTGCCGTGTCAATATGCATAGGGCTCATGATTTCACTGATCGTCACCATCCCCGTCTCATCAGCCACTTCCTTCATGATTTTCAATCCTTCTTCGCCAAGGCCTTGGAAATCATACGGTGATGTTCTCGGTTTATACGCGCCTCCTCGTAAGACGGTAATGCCGGCATTCCTCATTGCGGAAGCAACGGTAAGCAGCTGATCTCTGCTTTCAATAGAGCAGGGGCCAGCGACGATAACAGGCACAGAGCCGCCGATTTCAGTATGTTTTACTTGAATAGCTGTATCTTCACTCTTATGCTGGCGGCTAACGAGAAGCTTGCGCTCGGCAGGAGCCTCTTTTTTTATTTCGGGATTCGCAAAAGAATGGGTAGCAAGCTCTTTCAGTAGTTGTTGGTTGCCAACTGGCTCCGCTTGTGAAATGCCCTGCTTATTCTTTTCTTGAACGATTTCCACAGCCATTCGTGCACGTTCGTTCATCAGATCGAGCAATTGTTGGTTAATTCCATCCCATTGCGTGATTAATTGTTTCCACTTGTCGCTCACAACGAGAACACACCCCTCTTTTTCACAATTGACTGCAGCCTTACCCTTACCAGCTAAACTTTATGTCGCTTCTGGATATACACCGGTTTGGTCGATGGCGCGTTATTTACGAGCCCAACTCGATCGAGAAGCGTTGCGTCAGCAATGATTTGAAGGGTGACAGGCACATGAAGCTTTTCAGATAATCGAGTTTGGATGTCCTCCCTACTCCATTGTCCAGCATCGTGCGAATCAAGAAGAATGTATAATCCCTCTTCTTGCTCCAATACCTTCCATGCATCTGGGGCAGGTGTCAACGAATAGATAGCTTCTTGGATGTCATATGCATCTAGAATCGTATCACCGATGATGATTCGATCCTTACTTCTGCCGTAATGCACCAACTTGCCTATTGCTCGCCCACAAGCACACATGGTGGATTCAACGGAGATAATATCATCATTAAAATATCGCAACAGAGGAGAAGCTTGATGGGTGAGCGTTGTTATCGCCGCAAACCCTCTTTCTCCTTGAGCAACAGTGCCTGAACCATCTTCATGCAGCACTTCCACGTAAAAATCCTGCTCCACGATATGCATCGAGCCACACTCACACATGGCCGCAATATTCCCGGTTTCGGTCGAACCATACATATTATAAACAGGTACACCCCACAGCCTCTCGATATGCTCTTTGCGTTTATCGCTCATTAACTCACCAGCAACACAAATAGCCCGTAGCGCTGGTAATTCTGTGTTCACATCCAAACCAATGAGACGTGCTGCCTCAGCCAAAAGCTCCATCTCGCGCGGAAGTCCAGCTAATACGGTAACTTGTAGGCGCTTCATAAGACTTAATACTCTCGGATATGGTGTAACTACCGTACGTCCACTTGCAGGTACAACCCCTGCTCCTATCTGCCAAGCAGCTTGCTGCATTAAGAAGGCGGGCAGCGCCAGGGCATACGGGAATCGAATCAGCACAAGATCATCCGCTGTCAATCGGACTCCACATTCCTGAAGCTGTCTTCCGCCTACTCGCATATCTTCATGCGTGAACCAAGAAGCGGAAGGTTCTCCGGTTGTACCTGTGGATTCGTGGTATTGGGCAATCTTACTCATTTCGACAGCTAGGTGTCCGAAAGTACCGGCATTGCGGAGATCTTCTTTCATTGTCAAGGGCAGTGTTTGGATGTGCTCCATCCCGATATCATCGATGTTATATTTCGCTAATCGATCCTGATATAGAGGGGATTTCATTAGGCGTACTAATAAATTCTTGAACTTCTCCTCCCGCTCCCTCTGAATATCGGTCATTAGGGCACCTCCTCTCGGCGTAACACGGCGCTTAAGGATGGGTAATGCGAATCCTTGGCCCCATGCTCCTAGCTGTCTTACGTGAATATTCGCGTTGCTTTGCCAAATGTCCGAGGAATATCATGTCTGATTTCCACTTCGCAATCAATTCCGATTCGATCCGTCATATGCTTCCGGATTTTCGTTGCCAATTGCTCATCTGTTAATTCCGTCCGAAACGGTTCGGCTTCAATCTTGAATGATCCCTGATTCAATTTGAAGTGATACCACATACCCACATCTGGAATTTCCATCAAAAATTGTTCTAATAGGAACGGGGAGTAGTCTTCATCCCCCAATCGAATCATACTCTCCATTCTTCCTCTCAAATGAAGGACGTCCATTGTGAGACCACAATCACATTTGGATTTCTGTAAATACCCGATATCCCCACTGCGATAACGGACCATTGGCATGGCCTCGCGCAACAACGTCGTTACCACGATTTCTCCCGTCTTGCCGTAAGGTAGCTTTTCCCGCGTAACTGGATTAATAATTTCGACTTTTACATGTCCCTCCATCACGTGATAACCTTTGTGCTCACTGCATTCGACCGCAACGACGCCGCATTCGGTCGATCCGTAGAAGAAGGATACTTCGCATCCCCACCATTTTTCCAAACGCTCACGGAATTTATAGGAGCAGCCTTCACCTGTAAGCACTATTTTTTTCAATCGTATGTCTTCTCCGATTTTGATACCGAACCGCTCGCTTTCTTCAGCCAAAAGCGCCGCATATGAGGGGGTCGTAGTCAGAACTGTAGCTTGGAACTCCTTCATCAATTCTAATGACTTATCGACGGGAG
This sequence comes from Paenibacillus sp. E194, assembly GCF_000935845.1. NCBI lineage: Bacteria > Bacillati > Bacillota > Bacilli > Caryophanales > Paenibacillaceae > Paenibacillus > Paenibacillus sp. E194. Next base: position 2,483 of record NZ_JMDX01000314.1, on the reverse strand, counting down.
CCATGTATCCGCCTTTGCCAAGTGATAGGACTGCCGTTCCAAATGCAAACTGAAACAACCGCTGAAACCCAAGACCAGGCAGAGCAAATTCATAAGGCAAGGCGACGGCTACCACATCAACATCCGTTTCCTTAAACAATTGCAAATATTTCGGCAGCAAATCATAGACATACTGATCAGCTAATGAGTACGAGGTATAAATAGGCTTTCCCGAAGTGCCGCTCGTAAGGTGAACCTGCCCGATTTCTTTCGGGTCTACACATAAGATTTTCTGCTTATCGCCTCGAATGACGTCTTTATTCAATAGCGGTACATTTGTTAATTGCTCCAGGCTTTCAATCTCCGGCACTGTAAAGCCTGCTTCTTCCAGCTTTGAACGATAATATTCATTCCGGTCCCAAACATGAGCAAGTGTGGCGTTAATTGCTTGTAACTGATACTCTTCAATTTTTTGCCGAGGCAGCTTCTCAATGGTGCTTCCATCCTCATCCAATTTCGTAAAAAATGCTTTGAATTGTTCTAGATGGGATGTATGTTCGTCCACGGTTACCTTCATTTTATGGGTTTGTGCTTTCATAAAAATCCTCCTAACCATTTTCAGTCCAAACCTTCGGCATGTAATTCGTCTAGCATTCTCTCATTGTTTATTTGTACTCCCCACGCATCCAAGTCACCCTTATATGAAATGCACGCAATGTCATGCTTGACTCGGACAACTGTATATCTTCTGAAAACTGATTTTTTCATCCAATCAATGCAGTAGGGACTCGCATAACGTAACAATTATATAACCTTCGAAATCATGAGATGTTGGCGTAGAGGGACTCGACTTTCAAATGAATAGCGAAGCAAATTGGAGGTTAGGCATACATGTCATCTGACAGCACTCCTGAAAAACAATTCAAGATCGCAAAAAAGCTCCTTCAAGATGGAGTTGAGGGAGACAAACAAGCAGCGAAAAGAGCGCATGAGAAGCTGTTAAGGCTCCGTGAGACCCAGCCTCATCATGCGCTTATTGAAGCCTATTACGGTAGTTCATTAGCCCTCTTATCACGTGATGCCGTCAAACTTGTTGAGAAAGAAGAAAAAGCACTCGAGAGTTTGGAGATATTGAATCAAGCAGTAGAAATGGATCCAAACGAAAAGAAATTCGCTTCGTACGCGGAAGTGTCTGCCTGCATCTGCCGGAGACTTATTTCCATTCTTCGAAAATAGCGATCGAGGACTTCACGTTCCTCCTAGACCGTTATCTACAAGATTCAAATTACCTTACCCACAAACAAGTCAGAAGAGCACTTCGAAAACTGAGCAAAGCCTACCAAAATAGCGGCAATCCCGCCAAGGCGAATGAAGTCTCACAGCGTCTTGCCTCCATGTATCCAAAGAGAAAAGATGATTAGAATCATGCAAGCGAGCAATGTGTTCATGCATGAGTACAGAGAGGATGAAATTGAGTGACAAACCTTAATCCCAGCGATATGGAAGACTCAGACTTGAATGAGACTTCAACATCGAGCGATGATCATGCTTCATTGACCGAATCTGTTCTAAATTCCGTGTCAGATCAAGTGTCTACTCCGTCTGACCCGTTCAATGAAAGACTCACCCTAGCTATCCAACTTTATCTGAATGGCGTAGCTGGGAGTGCGGCTGCTGTTCAAGAAGCACATCAGATTTTAGAACAGCTGCACGTCGATAATCCAGATCATCCCCTTGTTGGTGCTTACTATGGCAGCACCATGATATTGATTGCAAGAGATAAAACAGAGGCTTCTGATAAGTTGAAATGGTCAAAACAAGGATTGAAAATGCTCGACAATGCGGTAGCCGCCGACCCACACAACAGTACGATCCGACTGCTTCGCGGCAAGTCCTCTTACAATCTCCCAGAGCAGTACTTCCATCGGACGAAGACGGTGATTGAAGATTTTACCCACGTCCTCAATACACCACCTGACACGCTTGACACCGAAGAACTCATCTATGAACTCGGTGAGGCTTACTCTAAGATAGGCCAGAACCAAGACGCGGCTACGCACTTTAGAAAATTGGAGAGTCAAACACAAAATTCGGCATGGAAGCAGCTTTCCAAGCAAAAGCTGCAAGAGCTAGAAGGAAAACCAGCAGTTGAAAAAATACCAAACAAAGGCCCCTCTTCCATCTTGATTGAAGCTACTCGAACTGTAGGCAACGCCCTCCTTACTTTGTTTGGTAATGAAAAGGAGTATGAAAAAGCGAAAGAAAAGGCGGAAGATCGCGAGAAGAGACGTGCAAAAGAACGTGCAAAAGAACGTGCAGAAGAACGTGCAAAAGAACGTGCGAAAGAACGTGCAAAAGAACGTGCGGAAGAACGTGCGAGAGAACGTGCAAAAGAACGCGCGGAAGAACGCGCGGAAGAACGCGCGAAAGAACGTGCGAAAGAACGAGCGGAAGAACATGCGAAGGAACATGAGAAGGAGCATGTGGAAGAACGCGCGGAGGAT
>NZ_JMDX01000313.1:0-5619 GCF_000935845.1 Paenibacillus sp. E194 | reverse complement strand
GGTTCAAAACATGGTAATAGAGTCGAATGCGATGGCTCAAGCGTATCAGCAGATTCCACCTGAAGTGAGACAACGCTGGAAGGCGAGCTACGATCGTTATACAGCAGAGCAGCAGCCGAAGCCGAAGCAAGAAGAACCCCGGTCGTGGCTGGCTATGCTGGGCGAAGCCCAGATCCAGCAAGCGGAAGCCCAACGCGCGATGGGGAAGAAAATTGCAGAGGTGGGCGTGCAGACCGGAGAAGAAATTTGGTCTGGAGTTAAAAAGACGGGAAATAGCTTTGCAGAAATAGGAATTGATTTTTGGAATGGGTTAGAAGTACGTGCAAACAAATCGTTAGATTCTCCATACGACTTTGGCAACTGGTTAACGGTCGGGGCGTTCGACACGGTGGGTGCAATCGTTGAAGGATACAAGACAAGGGCCGACATGCGCAATCAATCCCCATATGACTATGTGAACTGGTTGTCGTCGGGTATGGCAGATACCTTAAAAGGAGCATTTAATCCAGACGATCCATTATCTAAAGAGCATTGGATGAATTCCTTTGGAGTATTCACTTCTGTTGCTGGTGCAAGAGGAGTTGTTCCAAAATCTGGGGGGCCTACTCTACCGAAGGTGAATGCAAAGAACCCATTGCCAAAAATAGAGGAACGAGCTAATCAGGATGTAAATAAGGGGCCGGGTGAAGGTGTTTTTGATGCCAGAAAAGTTCAAACCGTTAAATTAGATGAAAATAATCTTAGACTAATGTCAACAAGAAACATTCGAAATTTTAAAAAGGAAATGGGTAACAAAGGTATAAAGGTTATTGTAGATAGAAAAGGTAAAATTTATAAAGAGTACAAAATACCGCCAAATGTAGCTGCGATGTTTGATAACATCAACGGTAGAATAATTCTAAGACCTAATCCAAGGATACTGGATGCTCTTCATGAAAGCTATCACGCAAATCATTGGTTAGATGTTGGATCGCAACCGTATTCAGTACTTAAAAGATTAGAAAGGGAGGAATTTGTTTACGAAACAATAATGAAAAATAAGCATCTGTTTACTGAAACTGAAATTTACGAAGCACAAAGATACATTCAATTTGTAAGAACTGGTAACTGGCCATTGAAAGATTGGAAAGGATTAGGTGAATAATGTATAAAAAACTTAATACTGAAAGTGCGATGAAACTAGCACAGGCTCATATTGATAAGAATTCTTTTCCATGGACAATCAATAAAACTTCATTATCCAATAAAACTTTCTTTAATATAAAAGGAAATGTTTGGATCGTTGAAGCGAGGATTCACGATAGAGGCAATACGGTAGTTTTTATTATCTCCGATGAAAATAAAATGATTGAGCTTGTGTTGTTTGGTGAAGATGTATTAAACAAAATAAGTCAAACTAAACCGAATTTAGATATAAAACAAGCAATAGAAATCGCACAGAGCTATTTGGTTAAAGAAGGCATTTCTGGTGAAATTGTTACTCCTATTAGCTTTTATGAAAGCGTAATGGACATACGAACGTTTGCATGGGTTATTGATATTAAATTACCGCCTTCACCGTTTGAATTATATGGATTGGCTTTATTTATTTCCGATGAAAGCAAGTCTATCGTGTCAATAAGAAATTTGTAGCTGGAACTAAGGGTAGTTACTGTCGAGGAAAAAAGTGTAACCTTTGAAAACGGAAGCTATTTGTGTAGTAGGTGACGAAAATATCCTCATCCAGTGTCGAATGAACTCATTATTCAACCAAGTAACACATATAACCCATGAAAAATATACTTCCTGAGAATTTGCTGGAGTTTAAAACATATGAAAAGCATGAGTTTGAACGATTGAGCAAAGAGGAATTTCTGCACTTGTACAAACTGTATCAAGATATAGATGAATCCATTAACTTATTACTTTACAGTATTCATGAGCTTGGTGCTAGCCACGCATATGGTACGGTTAGTGGTTATGGTGAAAGTAGCTTAAAATCTTTGGAAAGACTTATAATTCTAATGTTAGATCACAAATATCCATTGCCAAGTGTAGATCAATTCCTAATATACTCTATTAATGAAAATAAAGGATGGGGTAATAAGTTTGAGGGTACAAAATTATCTAAAATTCTGTAACGTCTTTTAAAGATTATATGTAAATTTAAAACATCAACAACAAAATCGTATAATACAATCAATAAACCAAAAACTATAACCTGACAACCAAACTTGATAAACTTTTGAAGGCTTATTCCAACTTGAACGATAGGGAGGATGAGCCTTTTTAATATGTCAATAAAGAAAAATGTTAGTTGTCCTTATTGTGGATCAACAGAGAACCGGAAATGAAATTGTCGAAATACACAGCAGTGAGCGAGTAGGGGGAATTATACATTTCATCCAGTTTATACACGAAAGAGAACCTTGTATAATTAAAAAATACAGGATTATCGAATATAATGAGGCTTCTTTATAGGGAGACAAAAGGTGGTATCGAATGGAAAGTGATTCAGAATCATTAATTAGAAATGAAATAGAATACTTGGAGGAGACATATGGACAAAAAAATCATTTCAACAATATATGACTTTTGTTTAGAAGAAGATTATGATAGTACTTTGGTTGAAACGCTAAATTTATTAAAAAATAGCTCTGCTATAAATGCATTAGAAGGCGATAGTATTGCTTTTCTTAGAAGCATGATCCCCTTGGTTGAGGCTAACAGTACAAAGGCTCAAATAATTGAAACTATTATCGAGTCTCCGCATTATGTTAGCAACAATACTAAACTGTTAGACGAGTATATAAGATTGGTGTCGTTAGGGGAAGTGTTTCTTTCGGAAGCAGTAAGATGTTTTGATTCATTTACAGTTACTGGCGTTACTATGAACGAAATTTTTACGAAATTGGCGGAAACTCCAAATAAAGAACTAGCAATTGAAATCTTAGTGTTAATGTCCGAAAGCGATTGGGGAGATTTACCTAGTCACTTGGAGTCATTCGCTAATGAAGTTAAAACGCTCAAGAGGATAAGATACCGCTCCGGGGTAATCTCAACATTTTTGTTAATTGTTCATCCCTTGTGTTCAAAGTATGCATATATCGGTTCATTGTCATTTGGATATCCGTCTACTGAAGTAGCGGTAAATGATTGGGCGTGGGAAACACCAGAAAGCACAAAATATATGTTAGATAGAAAAATTGTCAGTCCAAAAGAAGCAAATATATTAGTAGAACTAGGGCGTTTAATACGCAGTAACAAGAACAACCTAGGTGCAGCAGATATGACAAAATTGTATACTCAGTTTTTTGAAGGTAAGAATCCTTTTGATGTGATGTATACTTTGCCCGAATAATATAAGATTTGTGGACAGGGATCAAAACACATTCTGTAGCGAGTCATCGAAAATCACTCGGCGACTGGCTATTTAGTTTCGTTTGAATGTGAATTGAGTTATGCTTGATAAACTTTCAAAATCTCATTTCACTTGAACGATAAGGAGGATGGGTCTTTTTAATATGACGGATTGTAATATGAAGTGCGACAGCTAGAAAACAAAAATGCCCATGTGAGTTGGGTGACACTATTCCCTCATCGCACGAGAAATCGAACGCGGAAGCCTCAGAGCATGTATACGAAGCCCCGGTCGGCTCAACAGGCTTATCGTTGCCGCAGCATCTAGTGCTTCTGTCGGCAAGGATAAGCCTAAACTTGCAAATGAGCTGACCGTGAAGCTGGTTCAGGTTCGCAAGCGTGAAACCTTCGGCCACTGGGAGCTGGATACCGTTGTCTCTAGCCGTGGCAAAAGCAAAGCTTGTGTAGCCACTTTTATTGAGCGTATGACTTGGCACTATTTAGCCTTGAGGATGCCCGATCGTAACGCCTATCGATGGAGGTTGCCTTTGGTGTTGTTGCCAGCCAGTATCCTCAAGCCGCCTTTCCAACCGCTACCGTAGATCGCGGGAAAGAGTTTGCTTGCTATGCCAACCTTGAGAACTCTCATAAATCTAAAAATTTATTTTGTAGATCCGTATTCTCCTGGCAACGAGGCTATCTCTCTCATTAATAATCGTCCACGTAGATGTCTAGGCTGGATGTCTGCTCACGAAGCGTTCATGAATGAACTGTCGTACTTAGCTTGACAATCCGTCAAATAAATAAATCCCAGGAATTCACCGTTTCCTGATCAGTTGAGATGGACTCACTTTCTGAATTTGAACAAGGATATCAAATGTTTTACCTAATGGTACATCAACAGTCGTTGGGAAATCTGGACCTACCGTTGTTACTCCGGCAAAAATGGCATGTTGCTCGTTTAGCCAAGTTTTAGTCACTCCGCTTGCCTTACGTAAATCAACAAAGAACTGGTCGTATTTTACTTGTCCAAAGGTATAGTTGTAACTATTCGGCTCATCTAATTTTAATGTTCCATAGGGACCGAATTCTTGGTTAGTGTTGTAAACATTGTAACGTCCCTCATAGACAGATGTTCCAATGGATACATACCGTTTTCCATAATGTTCTGCTAAATGCTGCCCAGCTACTTTAGGGTATACGAAAGGGATCATATTTGTTTTCGAAACGTGCCCATTATGGCCCCACACGATTGTTTTTCCTATATGTTCTTCTGTCCATTTCGCATTCTCATACATGGCAATATCGTGTTTCAAATAAAAGTCTTCCAGGTTATCAGGATATGCGGCTGTCATTGTCGTAAATTGCTCGATAATACGGGCATTTTGTTTGATCCATGCGAACTCTGGAGATTTTCCATTCAGTTTATTTTTATTTTGCTCTAATAAAGCGCTGATTTGTTTCGCATCTGAAACATACCGTGCTTTCGTTTCTTTCTTAAGATCGCCAAAGGTATCTAAATCCTTGGTTACAGGAATAAGGCCTTTCGTCTTTTGTTCGAAACGAGTTACAAGTTTCGGATCGTATTTCTTTACATACGTTAGGATATTGTTATAAACACTCTCGTTTACGGTTTGTATATCCATCCCGATGATCCGTATTTTGGATTTATGCTTTGGATCAGCATTATATTGGCGTATCCATTGAAGCAGATCTATGATTTCTTTCGTGTTAAATACAGGACTTAGATATTGGCTTGGGTCCCCTTTACCCGTAAGAACATAGCGATCGAGTCCCAATGCTCTGTCCCATCCCTCTTCTAACACTAAGGCCTTAAAGCCCATTTCAGCTGTCAAATACTTAACAATGCGATGCTTCATGGTAAAAACTTCATGAGCCCCATGCGTCGCTTCGCCTAAACCAACAATTGTAGCTGATCCGATCATATCCTTAAGCGGACTCAAATCATGAATAGGTGCTGTTGGATCCGTTGTCTTTAATGGCATGGCATGCTCTTCTAACCATTTTATCTGTTGAGCCATTTGATTTGTGTTGTAGGAACCTGTAACAGGAACTTCTGCTTTCGAAGTTGCATAAGTACTTCCTGTAAAACTAGTTAGAGTGATAATAGAGGCAGCAATTGCGATACCCATTTTCTTTTTCATAAAATCCTCCTGAAATACTTTATAAGTTGGTTTGTTAAGATAAATATATTCTAGTTCCTAAAAGTCTCTTTTTCTTACTAGGTTCTTAAGTAAACCTTAAGATGCTTATGTATAT
>NZ_JMDX01000312.1:0-5631 GCF_000935845.1 Paenibacillus sp. E194 | reverse complement strand
GTTGGTGTGATGACTGGCTCTGATGGTGTGACGCCTGGATCTGTTGGTGTGATGACTGGCTCTGATGGTGTGACGCCTGGATCTGTTGGCGTGATGACTGGCTCCGATGGTGTGATGACTGGCTCTGAAGTTTGGGCTAGTGCCCAAGATGGCGAGCCAGCTACTACAACCGCTGTTACCACCATAAGAGATAATACCTGAAGTGACTTCTTAAGTTTTCTCATCAAATCCTCCTAGAACAAATGAAATGTATGCATAGCTAGCATTTACATGCTGGCGTATCCATCTTGGTAAGTATTAAATGGATTTCAGACTAAAATGATGCTGTTTTATACCACTTTTTTACATTTGTTAAATAACACCGTTTATCTCTATTGCTTCAATTTCATCTTTATTCTGCTTTTAATAAAAAAACAAACTCACAATATAAGCTGTATGTTTCTATTGACAATCCGATTGATTCATCTCATCATGAATGTGGCAATGTTCTTGCCTGAACAAAAAAATCCTAATGCTACGAAGCAGGCGAATGCCATTTCCATAGCAGAAGGATTTATTAGACAGGATCTACAAATTTCTCATCTCATAGATTTTTTGCAAGGTATTAAGGTGCATTGATTTATCTTCAGGCGACTCAGCGAATTTATACCACTCCACAAGTCTGTATCCGAACATAGCAAGGATTAGTTCATAAATACAATGATCTGAGATATGGGACACATCCGCATATTCCGAAAAACCTCTGTAATACGCCGGAACGCATTTTTGGTAGTATTCAACCATATGACAGACATCCGCTTCGTCCGCTATTAAACTCGCGATGTCCTCGCCCATGTACCCCCATCCGGCGGTATCCCAGTCGATCAGTACGATTTTACTGTCCGAGTAGAATATGTTTGTCACCCAAAAATCTCTATGGCATAGCACGATTGGCAGCTTTTCAATGCGACTGAATATTTCGTCCACATTGTTATCAAAGTCTATGAGCATTTTACATAGGTGCTTCGGAATTTCGCAGTCGTCGGAGCGTATGTAATCATACAAAACATTCCATGACCGATACCGCAGATAGTAGTTTTTCATAAACTCAACCTTGCTTAAATTGGTCAAATTCTGCAATACGTTTGGTCGTTCAGCGTACAGCTTGCCTTGAAACCGCCCCAATTCCTCGGCTGCACGTTCATACATTTCGGAGGTCAGATGTAAGCCTGACACACCATCAATATATTCCATCCATAGCTGTATCTCATCGCCATTTATTTCGGCGTGATAACAATCCGGACAACGGAACGAATCGAAGAAAACCTTGTTGAAATCCGATGCATAGAAATCGTATTCCCTTCGCCATGAATCCGGATCACCATAACGCTCCCATTTTTTCTGTGTTTTCCAAACTACCTTATACGGCAGATTTTCACCGTCGGAAGTTTCAGCCATACCCGTTACAAGCCGAACATCTCCTAATGTCCCGCCTTGCAATTCTTTGAGTTGATAATCTGCACGGATTATCGTCTTATCGAGCATTTTACTCACAACATTCACCAGTATTTCGGGTTTTACAAACATTTCATCATGGTTGTTCATTTCTTGTGTCCTCCTTTTTTACCCTTTTGTTGCATGGCAATCGACTTTTGCCACGCCCGTTTATTTATGAGATACCCCGATTTATCGTCCACAAACTTATTTTCACGCTTCTGTCCAAGGTAACGCTCCCAATGTTCTCGCGCCAATGATCCATCGGCAAGAGCGGCAAGAACTGCGCAGCCCGGCTCCGTCTGATGGCGGCAGTCACTGAAGCGACACTGTGTGAATAAATTCTCCACATCGTGAAATCCCGCGCTGATCCCGTCGTCCGCACCGAACAACCCAAGTTCACGCATTCCCGGCGTATCAATAACCATCGCGCCTGAAGGAAGCATGAAAAGCTGGCGATGCGTTGTTGTGTGCCGACCCCGGCTATCGGCCTCGCGGATACCCTTGACAGTCATTACATCCTGATTCATCAATGCGTTTAGCAGCGAGGATTTTCCAACGCCGGACATGCCGAGGAATACCACGGTTTTTCCTGGTTGCAGATATTCACTCAACTCGTCTAAGCCACTCCTGGTATGACTGGAAACTGCGTGTACCGGCACACCAGGGGCGGTTTTCTGAACCTCAGCTAACGGTGCGCTGAAATCCGGGACCAAGTCAGCTTTTGTTAAGATTACGACAGGCTGGCCACCACTTTGCCGTGTCTGTGTCAGGTAACGCATAATGCGGCTGACCTTGAAATCCCAGTTTAGGGACGACACGATAAATACGTAATCAAAATTCGTTGCTACGACTTGCTCAAGAATGGTTTTGACATACTCTGCTGCGTGTCCCGAATAATCAGCGCGTGAAAATTTCGAGCGGCGAGGCAGCAATTTGGCAATGCGCGAAGCGCCGCTTTCGTTGTATTGTAGAAATACAAAATCGCCAACGCACGGAAACTCCTCTCGAGTCCCCACAGAGTGGTAGAATGCACCCTTTAATACAGCCGTCACTTCTCCTTGTTCGGTGATGACGGTATATTGGTCCCGCTGAAGTTCCGTAACCCTTCCAGGTATTAATCCTATCGGCGGCGTTTCGGCTTCGATATAGCCGTATTGTTTCATATCAATCATTGAGCCGATCCTCTCCTAAAATTAAAGTTGTTTTTGGGCATAAAAATACCGCGAACAAGCAGCCTCCTAAGAAGCTGCTGTTTCGCGGCGACAAGCCAAAAGTCGGCTTATAATCAAAAAGGGATACGACCTACATCGTATCCCGCTAACAGCAGTATTCACGAAAGGTTACTGTTTACGGCATAGCAAAGAAACACGGGTAATATTCCCGATTGTCTCATTCCAAGCTATAATCAAAGATTGGAATTTACTACGCCCGATATTCGGCTAAGTTAAAATCACCAATACCATATAAGCAGCCATTTAAAACATCTCCTTTCGAGGGAAAAAGTGGAATTACAATTTCACTTCTATAGTTTTACATAAACCTTTGTGGAAATCAATAGGAAATTAGTATTTGATCTTTCGTACATATTGATCCTCGCCCTGATTTTTCACAACGATTCCTAGTTCGCGTAAGTCCATTTTTAAATTTGTGGCCTTTTTCTTATCCCCTTCCCTAATTGCATTTCGACGTTCATATAAGATAGCATTCGCATTTTTCTCCACATGCATGATCATCCAAGGTCCAAAGATTGAATTCATCTTTATACGGATCCTGTTCACTCCATGGGTAATGATGATACAGGAAGATTTCTCGTATTTTTTCCTTCTTGATGTCTGTCTTTTCACTCAAAAGCTCTTGTCCCTTTGTTCCCGTAATAACGACAATATTATCTTCCATAAAGATTTCCTTTATCTCAGATTTACTAATTCTCTTTTCTATATTATCTTTATTGATCCGTATTTCTTGATCTCTTATGCTCATTTTCAATGCTTCACTATAGACTGTTAGTGATAAGAGAACGCCTATGACTCCTCCTGCGATCATCAAGATCATAGATGCCCAAAACGGGCTGAATGAAAGTAAAAGTTTAATGACTTTTGAATCGGAAAAGAAAGGTATACTTTTTGCGAATTCCAACAACTTTGGAAGATACCAGCCTATCGTTCCTAACACAAAAGGAAAAAATGCTGCAATCCATTTTTCCAAGAAGCCCATACCAATTGTGGATGTATTGTTATTCATTATGATTGTTACCTCCAACCTTAATGGATGTTACAAGACGACTTTCAAGGCTAATTTAGTTAGCTCATCAGCGTACTTCTCAAAACTAAAGGAATTTTTGTGCTTAAGCATACTTTCTTCAATCGCACCTTGAATCACAACACAGATCATTTCAACATCAAACTCATTCGAAAACTCTTGTTTTTGTTGTCCCTCGATTAGAATATCTTTGAGCAATGAATGTAATGGATCCTCTTCTTCTCCATGATCGGCCCTATAGTAAGGAATTCCTTCTTCGTTTTGAGCATTAAATACAATCTCAATTAATGCGATATTATTTTTATAGTTGGCTACTTGATAAGCCAAGCTGGCTCCAATATAGGCTTTCAATTGTGAACTAGGTGTTTCTTCTTGAACCACCTTTTCACTAATGAAATCCAACTTTTTGTTAAGCAAGTACAGCAAGGTCTGGTTAATCAAATCCATTTTGTCAGAAAAATGATACGAAATTAACCCTGTACTTACTTTTGCTGTTTTAGCGATTTTGGTTAAACTGACATTGGCGTAGCCGAGTTCCTCAAGTGTGTTAATGCATGCTTGAATAATCTGTTCTCTTCGTGCTTCGGCAATAAAAGATTGTTTGTCTTCCATCAGAACCTCCACCGTTATTTAATTGGTCGTTTGTTTTTAATTTGGTCGATCAATCAATTTTATTTTGCACATAAATTCAGGTACTGTCATTAGGCCAAGTGTCTCCCAAGCTGGAGAAGAAACTCCCTAAGCTACCATCCGTCAAAAGTGAGCAAGCGGATGCCGAGCAATTCATGCTGGCCTATTTGGCGCAGCTTGGCCAGACGGTAGAGGAGCTCTTGCCAGATCATGAAGGTGCGGTGAGCGATAAACTTGGCATCGCTAAGCAGATTGTCGAGGACGAGCGGCAACTCTCACATAAGGGGATTCTCTTAGCCATCGACCCAGATGCGCGCTTCGGCTGGAAGAGCAGTTCCAAATCGTTTTTTGGGTACAAAGAACATATTGCAATGACGGAAGAAGAAATATTACCGCCCTAGAGGTGACACCGGGAAGCACCGACGACGGTAAGCAATTGTTGGCGTTGCTCGAACAGACAACAGCAAATGGCATAAACGTAAGCGAAGGCTTCGAATATAACAAGGACGCCGATTTCGTCGTCTGTCCAGCTGTTGTAAACGCAAAGCGGATGGTAAAGCTAATAGAGCAAAAGCAGCCTATTCCTCAAGTGAGGATAGACTGCTTTTTTCTCTTATGAGACTACTGCAAAACGAATACAGTTTACGTCTATTTGCTCGATCTGATGTACACGGGTTTCTTTTCAGCATCCAACGCTGCTTGCAATACCGTCTCTTTGCCTTTAACAAAATAATAATCTTTAAATCGGGCTTGCCACGGCAACTAACATACTGGATACGCTCATAGATGCTAGAATTTCTTTTTTTAGATTCATTTCATTTGCTCCTATGTATGAATTGATGAGTTCTACTTTTATGCTAACATTGAATAAATAAGATTCAACTTAACATAATCTGAATATAATTTAAGAATAAAATCAGAAATAAAATGCGGCCAGATGGAGGCTTCTTACCCATCCAATATAGCGAAGAGCCTTTTTAATTCACTTTTGCCCCTACCTGGTTTACCGCAATCGATCTAACATTTCTTGCCGCTTGATCTGAAGCTCGGCAACCGAATCGTCGAGCGTTTCCTCTTTGTTAATAATGGATTTCAGCGCAGCCGACAATAACGAATCGAATTCAGCTTGGAAACCTGGTGGAATGCTTTTTTATCTAACACACTGCTAGCTTCCATTGGCTTCAGGAGGTAAAAAGCATCCGTTTCCCGCCCTCTAAAATCCTTGAAATAGTCTGATCACGTAGGCAGCGTATCGTTCATTGCCTT
>NZ_JMDX01000311.1:0-5644 GCF_000935845.1 Paenibacillus sp. E194 | reverse complement strand
GCATTCATCATCCGGTAAGCCAAGAACTGTTCGAGAGACTTAAAGAGGCTGCCAGACAAAACGGAACCTCTGTTAAGACCGTATGCTTCGCCGCCTACGTAAGCATGCTGCGCATGATTTCGTACGAAAGCGACATTGTAGTCGGGCTGGTGGAGAATAACCGTCCGATATGTGAAGACGGGGATCGGATGCTGGGCTGCTTCCTGAACACGGTTCCATTCCGCATGTCGGTGATGGAAGAAGAAGCAACGTGGGAAACGGTCATACAGAGCGTGAACCGGAAACTGCAAGAATTGAAGAAGTACGGCCGTCTGCCTTTATTTGAAATCGTCAAGGCGATTGGCGAAAATCCGTCGGGGCAAAACCCGATATTTGACGTCATGTTTAATTACGTTGATTTCCATGTCTATAATCAAGCGGAACAAATGGAGCGGTATGCTCCCGATAAGGAGCAAATGTTGGAGGTGGGGGCGTATGAAAATACAAATACGCTGTTCGACTTTAGTGTCTCCACAACATTCGATCATATGGCGGTGCTTGTGGACTACCAAAGCCACATTTTATCGGAGGAGTGGGCAGAACGACTGATCGGTTACTATTTCAGCATATTGCATGAGATCGTGGAGCATCCTGCTGCTCGGATCGATAAAGGGGAACTGCTGGCGCCGGAGGAAAGAGATCGATTATTGAACGTATTCGACGCAACATATTCCGTCTACCCACGAGAGAAGACGATTCATGAATGGTTTGCGGAACAGGCGGTACGGACGCCGGATCAGACGGCAGCGGTGTTTGGGGAACAGCGAATGACGTACAAGGAGCTGAATGATTGCGCGAACTTGTTGGCGCGGGTGCTGAAAGAGCGGGGCGTGCGTCCTAACGCAATTGTAGGCATCATGGCGGAACGTTCCCTCGATATGATAGTAGGCATTATGGGAGTATTGAAAGCTGGAGGGGCGTATTTGCCGATTGATCCCGAATATCCAATCGAACGCGTCCGCTACATGTTGGAAAATTCAGAAGCATCCGTGCTGCTCATTCAACCGCATCTGAAGGAGCGGGTGCATGCGGTGGACGACCCTACTTCTGAAACAGCTGATATTAAACCTTATTGCGGGCACACGCTGGATTTGAGTCTGGACATGTTGAAGAGCGGGGATAGAGAAGAAGCAGTGGATTCTATACCGGAATCGGAACCGGAAGCTAATTCGGATTATCCGGCATACGTTATTTATACGTCCGGTTCGACTGGAAAGCCGAAGGGAGTC
This sequence comes from Paenibacillus sp. E194, assembly GCF_000935845.1. Taxonomy (NCBI): domain Bacteria; kingdom Bacillati; phylum Bacillota; class Bacilli; order Caryophanales; family Paenibacillaceae; genus Paenibacillus; species Paenibacillus sp. E194. Next base: position 4,376 of record NZ_JMDX01000311.1, on the reverse strand, counting down.
GTGATCAGACACCGAAGTGTGCTCAATCTCGTCACTTCCTTGTCGGAACGCATTTACGGCCGCTATCCGTCCAAGACAAGAATCGCTCTAGTTGCGCCATTTGGTTTTGACGCATCCGTTCAGCAAATTTTTGCATCGCTCTTGTTGGGGCATACCTTGTATATCGTACCAGAGCACATAAGAAGAGAAGGCCCAGGATTACTTCAGTTCTATTGCGATTATGCCATTGACATATCGGATATGGCCCCGGCGCATATTGGTTTAATCCTGCATGAGGTGGTATCCAGACAACCGGCGTATATGCCGAAACATTTCATTGTTGGTGGAGAAGTGTTGCCTTATTTCCACGTGCGAGACTTGTTTGCTGCTCTGGGAGACGACTGTCCGATGATTACCAATGTCTATGGCCCAACGGAGTGCTGTGTCGATACGACAGCGTTCGATATTGAGCCGGCAAAAATACGTGATTTGCGCGCGATTCCAATAGGAAAGCCACTGAACAATACGCGGGTATATGTCTTGGACGAGCAAATGAAGCTTCAACCGATTGGGGCAGTTGGACAACTCTATATTGCGGGAGAAGGTTTGGCCAAAGGGTATGTAAACCGTCCTGAGTTGACGGCAGAAACATTTATAGAAAACCCGTTTGTGCCGGGCGAGCGGATGTATCGGACAGGAGATTTGGGAAGATGGCTGCCCGACGGAAATCTGGAGTATTTTGGCCGAATCGATGCACAAGTGAAAATTCGCGGGTATCGAATGGAATTGGGTGAAATTGAAGCCTGCTTGCAGCAGCATGAAGCCATTAGAGAAGCGGTTGTTATTGCCTGCCGAGACGAACAAGGAGATGCATATTTGTGCGCTTACGTGTTAGGAGAAGGAACGTTGGACGCGACGGAGCTACGCCGATTCTTGGGACGGCAATTACCGGGCTATATGATTCCGTCGTTCTTCGTACAGTTAGATGAACTGCCGTTGACGGCAAACGGGAAGCTTGACCGTCACGCATTGCCGGAACCGAAAGGCCGTATTGCAAATGGAGGGGAATATGTAGCGCCGCGGACAGGGCTGGAAGCCCGGTTAGCGGAGATTTGGCAGCACGTGTTGGACATAGAGCGTATCGGAGTAAAAGATAATTTCTTCGAGCTTGGAGGACATTCGCTAAAAGCAACGATGCTCGTGTCTCAAATGCACAAGGAACTAAATATCAACGTGCCGCTGCGCTCCATCTTCCAGAGCCCGACGCTGGAGCAGTTAGCTCAAGAGATCGCAGGCATGAAAGAGGATCCGTACGCATCGATCGAGCCGACAGAAGCCAGAGAATATTATCCGGTCTCCTCAGGGCAAAAACGAATGTACATCCTGAATCAATTGGAAGGAGCAGCGCTCAGTTACAATATGCCGGGCGTATTTACAGTGATAGGGCCGCTCGATGCGGAACGTTTAGAGGCGGCATTCCGCGCATTAATTGCGCGTCATGAAACGTTGCGAACCTCGTTTAGGGTTATCGACGGGGAACCGGTGCAGCTGGTGCATGGACACGTTCCGTTCACAGTGGAGGTACACTGTCTGCCGAATGAGGACTTATCGGCAACAATGGAGGAAGAATATATTGCTCGGCAGATCGAAGCGTTCATACGACCGTTTGATTTGGGACAAGCGCCGTTGCTGCGTGTAAGGCTTATCAAAACAGCGACGGAACGCCATGTTCTCCTGTTCGATATCCATCATATTATTTCTGATGGTGTGTCCATCAATTTATTGATGCAGGAGTTTGCGCGCCTATATGAAGGACAGAGATTGCCTGAGCTGTCCATTCAATACAAAGATTATGCCGTGTGGCAGCATGAGCTGGCCCGAAGCGGTAAATTGAAGCAGCAGGAAGCGTTTTGGCTGGAGGTGTTTGCCAGAGAGATTCCGGTATTGAATTTGCCTACAGATTATGCGCGTCCAGCGATGCAGCGATTTGAGGGAGACGCCGTGTTCTTTGATATCCAGCAGGATATGACTCATGGCTTGCGTAACATTACGGCAAAAACCGGTGCCACGATGTATATGGTGCTGCTTGCAGCTTATACGGCGCTCCTATCAAAATATACGGGTCAAGAGGATATCGTGGTTGGTACCCCGATTGCGAGCAGGCCGCATGTCAATTTGGAACCGCTCATCGGGATGTTCGTCGGCACGTTGGCGATGCGGAATTATCCGGAAAAAGAAAAAACATTCGCAGATTTCGTGCGGGAAGTAAAGGAGCGGACACTGGAGGCGTTCGAACATCAGAACTATCCGTTCGAGGAGCTTGTCGGTACTTTGCAACTTCAAAGAGATTTTTCGCGTAATCCGTTATTCGATACCATGTTTGCTATGCAGACCAGAAATGACGACAGCTTGGAAATGCAGGGGATATACGTCAAACAACGAGATACGGAGTTTAAAGTATCCAAAGTGGACATGTCCCTATATGTTCTGGAGGGATCAGAGCGCATCGAGTGCTGCATCGAATACGGCGTACATTTATTCAATAAGGAAACGATAATGAAGATGGCTGACGATTTTATAAAACTATTAGAAGCAGTTAGTCAAAACCCGCTCATTAAATTGAGGGAAATTCAATTGGTAGAAGTTGATTCTGCAGAGGAAAAGATAGAGTTAGAAATAGACGATTTTCATTTCAATTTTTAATTTTATTGTCGGCAAGGTATCTCTTTGGAATAAAGGGATGCCTTGCCATAACTACAAATCTATTCGATCTAAGTTCGAGGGAAAATCAATATTGTTCTCCTTTCAAGTTCCAAATTTACTAAAAATGTGGAGGTATCTAATGGATGGCACTATAATGTTGTGTAAGTAGATAATTACAAAATTACAATATATGGTTTGTGGAGGTGGTTCTCTGATGAAATTGGATCCATATACCCGAAATAAACTAATATCAAGCGGGAATTTCGATAAGGAGAAACAGTTTTGGGAACATCAGCTTTCCGGGGACGTTCCGAAGTCATTTTTTCCTGAACAATATGATTCCCGCTATGAAGAGGATTGTACGGATGGCGTGACATATTCATTCCCTAGCGAGCTTTCCCATCAAATAAAAAAATTATGTAACAATTCTGAATTGGGCATATTTACGGTTATTTATTCGGCACTTTTGTACATAATGCATAAATACTCGGGACATCCGGATATTTTAGCGGTCTCCCCGATCATAAATAAATCAAATATGAACGATGGCGTAATTATTAAGCAAAACATTAATGACTCACTTTCTTATAAAGAGTATTTATTACTTGTAAAGGATACGATTCGTCAATCATATCAACACGAAAACTACCCCTTATGTTTCTTCGATGAATCTTCAATCAATACATTAGTCTTATTAGAAAACCTACACCAACGTTTCTCGACAGAAGATATCAATTTCAACATTTTATTTTCATTTTGTATCGATCACGATTCAATAAAAGGCTCGATTCGATATAAAACCTGTTTATATAAAAAGCATTCTATCAAACAAATCGCAGACCATATTACCAACTTTATGGAGATATCCATACTTGCACCCGATACGTTGCTCCGTGATATTCCGATTATGACGAAAGCGGAACGAACAAGCATAACGGTTGGATTCAATGATTCCGAAGCTGACTATCCAAGCGATGCCACGATTCATCAGTTGTTCGAGAGCCAAGTGCAGCGTACGCCGGATGCTGTTGCCGTCGCGTTCGGCGAACGGGAATTGACGTACGGGCAGCTCAATGCGCGCGCCAACCGAATTGCACGGGTGCTGCGGGAGAAAGGTGTTCAGCCGGACGAAATTGTCGGTATTAGCATGCATCGTTCCTTGGAGATAATTGTAGGCATAATGGCGATTTTGAAAGCCGGCGGAGCGTATGTGCCGCTAGATCCTTCATATCCACAGGAACGAATTCATTACATGCTGCAAGACAGTGGCGCCCGAATCGTCCTAACAGCAGGCCCGTTAACCGGGGAGCTTCCGTTTGAAGGGAATCTGTTCGATGTAGAAACCGAGCAATGGAGTGGCGATGACAGCGACGTTTCGAAACAGACTGACCGCAACGAAGCTCCGGCATTGTGCGGAGATGAAACTGATCTGGAGCCTATAACGGATTCGCATCATCTAGCTTACGTCATTTATACTTCTGGTTCGACCGGGGTTCCCAAAGGAGTACCGATTGAGCACCATTCCGTCGTCAACCGCCTGAATTGGATGCAAAAAGCCTATCCGCTTACTGCCGAGGATGTTATTTTACAAAAAACATCGTTCAGCTTCGATGTATCGGTATGGGAGCTATTTTGGGGAACGCTTCAAGGGGCGAAAACCTACTATTTGGCGCCGGGAGAGGAGAAGGATCCGA
>NZ_JMDX01000310.1:0-5705 GCF_000935845.1 Paenibacillus sp. E194 | reverse complement strand
GCTTTCCCTAAGCTTTCCTAAAATCGATCGTGTTCCTCCTTTGTGTCTCACATCTATATATCCAAGCTGCCCTGCGTGATATTCATTCGTGCAGCACAAAAGCATGGGAGTACGCTTTCTTGAATCCTGCTGATGAAAAAAAGAAAGAAGACAGCTGTCATCAGCCGTCTTCCCTCTTGGTACGATCATCGGTTATTTATTCTGCTACTCATGTGAACCTTGTGGTCGACTGACCGCCGTCATGCAGCGGAACACCGCGCTAGGAGCTCGCACGGTGCGAAAAGATTCAATATGCTGCACGGCATCTGCCGCTATGTATCTGAATCTTTCTCGACGTGGCCGACAAGGCGATCCAATCTTGCAATTTGGAAGCCGTATTCATACATGGCCGCGGCCACAATGGACAACCTTAGCATCTCACTGCCATCTTGGGAACATAGCTTCATCGTGATCTGCATGAACTGCTCATTATCTTCCTCCATCTTATCCAGTTCCAAGCTGTTCGGCTTTACCTTGTCTTCGAACTTCAACAGTACATGCTCATGACATTTAATCAGCATTTCCAAGTGTTGATCGAACAATTGATTCGTCTCCGGCTCACGAGCTGCTTGGAAGTAATGTTCATCGATAGCTTCCAGCACCTCAATTCCGCTGCGTAGCGTATGCAGCAGCTGCTTATATACAACCAACTCGCGTGAGCGGCTATACTTCGCTCGCTTCAGCTTCTTCGTCTCTTCTTCGAACAGCTTATACTTATCGGCGAGTACCTTCAGTGAATCCACCAGACTTTGCTTCTCTTCCTGGAACACGGATTCCTTCATTTCATCCGAGATGACGGTTCTCAGCAGCAGCGACATTCGACTGAAGCATGATTCAATCAACGTAATGAACTGTGCCTTCGGATTCGGCGGGAAGAACAAAATATTAATAAGACAAGCAGAACCAATACCGATCAATATCTGCGCGAATCGAAGCAGGGCGAAATCCCATTGACCTGATGCTTCCATAACGGCAATGACGGTCACGAGCGTCAACCCTACTGTCTCTTCCATTTTCATTTTCAGACAAATCATAATGACCAGTACGCATACAATACCGACGGCTATCGGCTCATGCGAGAAATACATCCCTGCCAATAAGGCGATTGCAGCGCCCAATGTATTCGTCTGGAGCTGTTCAAGAAAATATCTCCATGAACGATAAATCGAAGGCTGCATCGCAAATATCGCGGCAACGGCGGCGATGACCGGGGTTTTGAACTGGAATATTTGACTAATGAACAACGCTAGCGTAACCGCAATCCCTGTCTTCAGCACTCTGGCTCCGAATGCCATCCTCAATCCCTCCATTTCTGCTAGACGGCACTCACACTCCCTTATTGTATACACGAATCCATCCCGCTTCAAGACATACGGCTAGTGAGGTGGATCATGCCTAGATATTATACTCTGTTGTTATTTCTTTGCCAGCACCGCAGCGATAGCCGACGCAGCTGCTTCTGAATGCGATAAGGGAAAATGATGCCCGTACGGCAAGCGCACAAGACGCTCGCCTCCCTCAAGTAAGGCTGGCAACTGATGCAGCCTCTCCTTCTCCCCCCATACAATTCCTACGAGTGAACTAGCCAGCTTCACCCCATCGTTCAAAATGCTCTGCTCCGGTAAGTGATGATATATTGCATGCATAACTGAAGCGTTGGCATTTGCAATTCGCGGGGAACGAAGACCAGCCATTATTCTTGATACATACCATTGTGGTATTGACGACGCCTTCTCGAACACTCCCTCGCGCAGCATTTTCTTTTTCATTAAGGAAGCAGGCATATACTTCAGCATGCTGGCAGTAAGCCTGCGCGAGCGACTCATGAATGAACGTGCAGCGCCACGTGGACGTTCCAGAACAGGCTGCAACATAATCAATTCCTTCACGCCGTCTCCTAATCGCGCAGCACTTTCATTCGCTACCCACGCCCCGAAGGAATGGCCGATAAGCGACACAGTACCTTGATGCTGGATTGCTTCTACGACACTGTCTACAATTCCAGTTGCTGGATTGCTTCCATTTATCCTTGGCGATCGTCCGAAGCCCGGAAGGTCAGGAACAATAAGGGTCCTTCCTGTTCGCATATGCAGCTCAGCCGCCAGTGGTAACAGATCATCTGCTTGACTTAACCAGCCGTGCAGCAGCACAATTGGAACTCCGCTCCCTTCCCTAACCCATGCAACCATGGAGCCGAAGCGTCCGTGAACGAAAGATCCCCCGTCAGGCTCCTCGGGAAAGGTAAGCCGGTAATCAATATCTGCAATGACGAACGGAAGGATCTCCTTGCAACAGAGAGGATCATGATACAAAGTTCGACTCAACAGCTGCTTCGCTGAAGCATTATCGAAATGTCTGTCCGTTACGAACGCTAATGATTGGGACGGAATGCCCGTCAACTTCTCCCCGCCAAATCTCATCACAGATGACAGCAATCGCAATGGCACGGATACAGCTGGTGCTCCTACATGCAGCTGCTGGGCAATTTCACCGAGCAGTTCCTTCATATTTGGCTGATTAGACTTATCACCAACTAAATTGATTGTAACAGGCTCACGAGTTGTGTATTCCTTGTCCCTAGCAAGTAATACGATGGATTTTGCGACATCATCATTCGTCACCAATGGAAGCCAATATCGATCCCCACCAGGAATGACAGGCATCTTCCTGCTGCGTACCGCCTTCACCAACAGCCCAAGCCCCTCCAGTTGCGGCGTACTTCCAGTTGGCCTAGCACCAATAACGGTGCTAGGATTGACAACAGATAGCGAATAGCCAACTCGAGCAGCCTCTTGACGAATCCACAGATCCGCCGTGAACTTCATACGTTCGTAAGGGGCAGCATCGGGCGGCACGAACCGACTCACATCATCAATGGAAAGCCCGCTAACATTCGTGTCTTGTTGAAAGGGGCTCATATATCCAACTACATGAATGAAGCGTCGAAGTCCCTTGCTACCATGAACCTCTTCCGCTAACCGACTTATTGCCTGAGCACCGTGAAGGAAGGTTCGCTCTGCTGTTGAACTTGATTGCGTAATCTGCATCGCTCCACCGGCATGGATCAATACATCAGATTGCTTCGCTAATTGCCAATCCTCCTTCTTCAATCCCAGAAATTCCTGCTCCAAATCCCCCTCGATGAACACAATACGGCTTCTTACCGATTCCGAGTACTGCTGGAACAGCTTCTCTGCTCGTGTTGCGGAACGTACGAGAAGAAGCAGCCTTTCATCACCATCCTTCAACTGCCGGATTACCTCTCTTCCAATAAACCCCGTTGCCCCAGTAATCAAGATCGTTTCCTTGTTGTACATCATGTTATTGCCCCCTCCGATAATTAGTACTACTCAGTTCTAATCCACGTCAAAAAAAGCCTCGCCTCAGCGAAGCAGTTGAAAAAAATGTGCAACCGTATGCCGGACACGCGGCAGGCTTGGTTCTGTATCACCTAGCAGCAGTGCCCCTTCTATCGCGGATAGCAGTACAACTGCCAATCCATACGGATGATGATGGCTTGCAATCTCTCCGCTTGCTCTTGCCTGCTCGAACATCCGCTCGAACAAAGGCAGCTGCTGAGCGAAGAATTGTCCGATCTGCTGACGAACCTGAACCGCATCAAGCGGGCTCTGCATGAATAACGACATGAAGGGGCATCCCACTTGAACATCACACTGCTCATGCTGCTGCGCAGCAGCATCCACAAATGCCAGCACCCTCTCTTCTACGGTTAGATCGCTTCGTTCAAGCAGGCTTTCTAGCAACTGTTCATATTGTCCCATCCAATAGACGAGCACTGAACCAAGTAGTTCCTCTTTGCTTTTGAAATGGTAGTAGATGTTCGACTTAGACACATTGCTCGCATGCATAATCTCATCCATGCTCGTATAGGCATACCCTTGACTCAAAAATAGCGCTGCAGCCGTGCCAATGACTCGATCTCGATTCGATAATGGTGGTATTCGTTTACTCTCATTCATAATTAGTACTATACAGTACTAAACTAATATTTACAACCTCTATTCACTGTTTTTATCTTTCCATACACGAACAGCCCTTGCTTCGATAGCAAGGGCTAAGTGTGATTGTTCACGGATGCATACAGCTGATAAAGTGCAAGAGGACTTATGTAACCATCAGCGTAATAACTAATAATTCATACAGCACCAGCGGCAAGATGACGTTATTGTACATGTAAGCATTGTATAATCCCCGCTGCATAACCGGCTGCTGCGTCTGTACGTACACAATTCCCCGATCCACATTTACAATAATACCATCACAGATAAATCCGTCTATCGTCTGAATACGGACGGGTCGATTCATATACGAATGGCATATATGATGCAACTTTTCACGAGTATCCCGCAAGCACTGTAAGTGAGCGCCATCCGCTTGATATACAACTTGCGGTTCGGATTGAGATGGAAGCGGCTGAACGGGTGATGGCTTCGAAGCATTCATAGCATACGACCTCCATTTTGTTCGAATGTTACACACTTCCACCTTATGTCTCATACCGTCCGATCATGACCGATTTGTATACATTCTCACCGTATGAACCGCCTGCTCCACCGTTACCAGAGCTGATGTGCAGGCGTCTGGATGTACAAGTTCTACCTTCCCTTCTGCAATATGCTTGCCGATAACGATGCGAATTGGACAGCCAATCAGATCCGCATCGGCCAGCTTCACGCCGAACCGCTCATCGCGATCATCCCACAGCACGGTCGCACCGAAGCTGCTCATATCCTCAGCCAATCTCAATGCTGCTTCAGCTTGTGCCGCATCCTTCATCGATACTGGAATGACATGCACCAAGTATGGCGCGATAGACAACGGCCAGCGCAGCCCTCGTTCATGCTGCATCTGCTCCACGATTGCGCTCATCATGCGGGAAACGCCAATACCATAGCAACCCATCAGAAGTGTCTGCATTTGACCCGATTTATTCATCACCTGTGCGCCCAGCTTATCCGTATACTTCGTTCCGAGCTCGAAGACATGCCCTAGTTCAATTCCACGATGGAACGACAGTGCATGACCACAATGTACGCACCGTTCTTCCTCCACGACATTCCGATAATCGCCTACCATAGTGAGTGCATAATCTCTCCCCGCCTTCACATGCATCAGATGGTAATCCTGCTCATTCGCTCCCACAACTGCGTATTCTACGTGAGCCGCATCCTTATCGACTAAGCACTTGATCTTCAATCCAACTGGCCCTGCAAACCCTGTAGGAGCGCCTGTTACTCGCATTACTGTCTCGCCATCGGCAAGTTCCAGCTGTTGGGCTGTCAATGCTCGCATGACTTTCGTTTCATTTACTTCATGATCCCCGCGAACGAGCACCGCAACTGGCTCTCCATCCGCTACATATAACAATGTCTTTATCGTTTGAGACGATTCCACTTGCAAATAGGCTGTTAACTCTTCAATTGTTTTCACCCCAGGGGTGTAGATACGTGCAGGCAAATCCGCTGTCGATGCCTCTCCTGTTGAACGTGCTTCCTCAATTTGGACAGACTTCGTGTCGACATCCTTCGTATGTCCAGCTTCGACCGAATCGGGAAGCGCTTCGATATTCGCTGCAGATGCAGAGTCAGACTGACTTACAGCCTTCTCAAGGTTCGCGGCGTATCCGCAATGCCCACAAGACACAA
>NZ_JMDX01000309.1:0-5712 GCF_000935845.1 Paenibacillus sp. E194 | reverse complement strand
AGATCATGATTAATTAGCGGGAACAGTTGTTGGACAAGTATCATTCATAAATTCATTTATACAAGGTTCCAGAAGTTCGTGTTGAGAGTAATGTAGATTCAGGCTAGGAAGCGGGGATAGAATCGCTGTCATGCTGCAACTGTGATAGCGATTTACTTCTGTTCAGTCCTATCACTTGCAAGATCGTTAACGTTGTAAATGATGTACATGCGAATAGGGAGAGTGAAAGCATGAATCAGACGTTTGATGGATCCGGGATTCAGATGCGAAGCAGTGAGGTATTTACGCCACAGCATGGATTTACACAAGGCATAGAGGGGCCGGCTTGCGATAAGGAAGGCAACTTGTATGCTGTCAATTTTGAACGGCAGGGCACGATTGGCAAGGTAACGCCAGAAGGCGAATGCTCCGTATTCTTGGAGCTGCCTGAGGGATGCATTGGCAATGGTATACGCTTTACTCGCAATGGGGACATGTGCATTGCGGATTATGCAGGGCATCACGTATTCCGCTATTCCTTCGTGACGAAGGAACTGCACGTTCTGGCACATGATCCAACGATGAATCAACCGAACGATATTGCGATCATGGCAAATGATATTGTATTTGCCAGCGATCCGAAGTGGGCCGATGATACAGGGCAAATCTGGCGTATTCGTCCGGATGGAGCAATGACTCTCCTGGAAACAGGGATGGGTACGACCAATGGCATCGAGGTTAGCCCAGATGAACGCTTGCTCTATGTCAATGAATCGGTTCAACGACGGATCTGGGTATATGATCTCCAGGAGGATGGCAGCATCTCGAATAAGCGTCTGTTCCATGAGTTCCCTGATTTTGGATTGGATGGCATGCGATGTGATGTTGACGGCAACCTGTATGTCGCACGCTTCGGCAAAGGAACAGTCGCGGTTCTAGCTCCAGACGGAACCGTGATAGAAGAGATTCGCCTCCATGGAAGCAACTGCACGAATGTAACATTTGGCGGCGAAGACGGCTGTACGGTATACGTCACGATCATGGATCAAGGTAATGTCGAGCGATTCCGAGCGAATCGTCCTGGCCGCTGCCGACGTCTATTCGGACTCGTATAATTAATAATAAGAGGAGCCCTAGCAGCGGGCTCCTCTCTCTTCTTGATGAACGGAATGAGGCCTGGTAATAACTTGTAGATGATAGTTGCGTCTTAGACAGAATTCGTGGATTGTACAGCCTATTATTTCTCGGGAAAGCGCAGAATTAGGCATGAATCGGCATGAATTTACAAAGCTAGACGAGTCACCATCGAGTTACGAGTAGCATTTATGTCGTATGATTCCGCAGCTGGTCGCTTCATGTATCATCGAATCATGAGAACCGGAGATAGACATCTAACAACGATGACAGAAAAGGGTGCGAATATGCAATCTTCCCATTGGAATATCAAACCCGGGGGCAAGCCTGCTCGCTATCCTGGCGCAATCACGGATGTACCGGGCATTGTAGTCGGGCATGCGCATGATAATAAGGCTCATACAGGCTGTACAGTCATTGTAGCTGAACAAGGGGCTGTATGCGGCGTTGATGTCAGGGGTTCAGCGCCTGGCACCCGTGAAACGGAGTTACTGCAGCCAACCGCTCTCGTTCAGCATATTCATGCATTGTGTCTCAGCGGCGGAAGTGCATTTGGACTCGCTGCTGCACAAGGGGTTATGCAGCGCTTGCAGGAGCAGGGTATTGGACTTGATGTCGGCGTTGCCAAGGTGCCAATTGTTCCATCAGCTATTTTATTTGACTTGGCGATAGGCAATCCGACAGTCGTACCAACTGCAGAGATGGGATATGCGGCTGTAGAGAATGCGACATCTGAAGCGGTTGCCGAAGGCAATGTAGGTGCTGGCGCAGGTGCAACGCTTGGTAAGTTCGCGGGAGTAGAACGAGCAATGAAGGGCGGATTTGGTACGGCTTCTGTACAATTGCCAAATGGTCTTGTCATTGGTGCGGCTGTCGCTGTCAATGCGGTTGGCGAAGTGAGACATCCGAAGCATGGTACGGTATTAGCTGGGGCAAGAGCGGATGAGAAGGGACAGTTCATTGATCCGTTGTCTTTCCTAACTCAATTGGCTAATCCCTTCCAAGCGACGATGAAGCCAGGGACAAATACGACAATTGCCGCAATCGCCTGCAATGGAACATTCACAAAGACCGAAATGACGAAAATTGCACAAATGGCGCATAATGGCTTGGCTCGTACCATTTATCCTGTCCATACGATGTATGACGGAGATACAGTGTTCGCGATGACAACAGGCGGAATTGACGCCTCTGTTGATCTGGCGGGCATGTGGGCAGCCGAGGTGCTTGCTTATGCCGTCCATAATGCCATCATTGCAGCGAACTCCGTTGAGGGTGTGCCTTGCTCACAAGAGTGGCTTGATTGATTGGTTTGATAGAACAGCTTGATAGTCTAGCTTGATGTGCAAAACAGGAATGACTTAATAATGGCATCATGCAATCGATACGTTGTAGAAGGGAATTACATCACATCATGAAATTCATACGTACATTGATTTGGTTTATTTATTTTTGGCTTTATTTACTTTTCATTATCCCTGGGATGTGGAAGGCCAATCGACTATACAAGCAAGGTCGGTATGAAGAGCTGGATGCGTACACGGCCCAACAGGTTGGAAGATGGGCACGTTCATTGCTGCGTGTAGCAGGTGCGAAGGTAACGGTTCGTGGATTGGAGCATATCCCAGAAGGCGGAGCCGTCTTTATCTCGAATCATCAAGGGAATTTCGATGTGCCGATCATGCTAGGGCATGTTGGCAAGCCGAAGGCGCTAATGGCCAAGGCAGAGTTGGCGAAGCTGCCGTTCATTCGTGTGTGGATGAAGTACTTGCGCTGCATCTTCGTTGACCGCAGCAACGTACGCCAAGCCATGAACAGTCTGAATGAGGCGGGCAAGCTCGTAGAAAGCGGTCATCCGATCGTCATCTTCCCTGAAGGAACACGAAGCAAGAGTGAACACATAGGTGAGTTCAAAAATGGCGGCTTCCGCGTCGCTACGAAGACAGGGTTCCCAATTGTGCCTATTCGCATATCTGGCTCTTACAAGCTGATGGAGGCGAATGGGAATTGGATCAGTCCTGCTCATGTGGAGGTAACCGTTCTTCCTCCAGTATCGACAGCTGGCCTGTCGAAGGAGGAGGCTGCAGAGCTTCCAGAGCAAGTACGTACAATGATTGTGAATGCGTAATTAGGAAGGCGCACCGTCTACGGACAGTGCGCCTTTCGTTTATTCACAATCAACAATCAACACTATTTCGGGAATACCGAAGATATTGCTTGCTTAAGCACGCCTGCGGAATGATGAAGCTTCTGCATCTCGTCTTCAGACAGGTGAAGCTCGTATACATCGCGGATTCCTTGGCGATTTACGACGGCAGGAACGCCGATATACACATCATCCAGACCATATTGTCCAGTCAGCAAGGCAGATACGGACAGCACAGAGTTCTCATTCTTCAGAATAGCCTTTGTCAAGCGAGCCAAGCCCATTGCGATTCCGTAGTAGGTAGCCCCTTTACGCTCGATGATGTGATAAGCAGCATCGCGTACATTCAGGAAGATATCATCCAATTCTTCCTGTGTCGGCTCTCCATGCGTCTTGCGATAGTGCTCGAGCGGCTGGCCGCCAATGCTGACATTGCTCCACGCAGGGAGCTCAGTGTCTCCATGTTCGCCCATAATGTAGGCATGGACGTTACGCGGATCGACGCCGATTTTTTCGCCGAGCAAATAACGCAGACGTGCGGTATCCAAAATTGTACCGGAGCCGATGACGCGATGAGCAGGCAGACCTGAGTATTTCCAGGTTGCATATGTAAGAACATCGACTGGATTTGTTGCGACCAGGAACAATCCATCAAAGCCGCTCTCCATGACGGAAGTAACGATCGATTTGAAGATGTTCGCATTTTTGCCGATTAGATCAAGACGTGTTTCTCCTGGTGCTTGGTTCGCACCTGCTGTAATAACAACGAGGTCAGCATCCTTGCAATCGCTATAGTCTCCTGCCCATATGCGCATATTGGATGCGAACGGAAGACCGTGATTCAAGTCCATCGCATCTCCTTCTGCTTTTTTGCGGTTAGCGTCGATAATGACTAGCTCAGCGGCCAACCCTTGATTGAACAACGCGAACGCGTAACTGGAGCCAACAAAGCCCGATCCAATCAACGCGACGCGGGACACTTTTGTCATTTGGGTCATAATAAGTGTGCCTCCTCAAAAGTAATAACAATAAGTTCGTCTGTTAGACAATGGGCCTGAAGCCAGACTAACACTTAAATTTTAACCATTTTCCGAAGAAATAACCAACCCTAATTTACCACAGCGAGAAATTCGAGTTAGCTGCTGAAGCAAGCATTCAAAAAAAGGGCTTGCATAGGGTAGGGGGGTATAGTATAGTTAATGCATGAGGTGGTGATACACAAATGTCAAACGAACGTATCGATGAACAAGTCGATGACGTGATGACCGCTGCTTTTGGTACAGAAGATGCTTGCCATGCAAGTGAAGAAGGGTGCGAGCACCACACTCCAGACGGGAATCGGAAGAGTCATCACTCGGATGAGATGAAGAAGAAGCTGGTTCACCGCTTGAATCGCATTGAAGGTCAGGTGCGAGGCGTGAAATCCATGATTGAAAAAGATACGTACTGTGACGATGTGCTGAATCAGATCGCATCCATCCAGTCTGCACTTCATTCAGTTGGCAAATTGCTGCTCGAAGGGCATATGAAGAGTTGTGTCGTTGAGCGATTGCAGGACGGGGAGCCGGAAGTCATTGACGAGCTGCTAACAACGATTCATAAATTACTAAAATAAGAACATGGCCTGTTCCCTTAAGGAATGGACAGAGGAGGAAGTAAGATGGTTAACGAAACATGGACAGTAGAAGGTATGACATGCGGGCACTGCAAGCAAGCAGTAGAACGAGCAGTAGAAGGTACAGGTGCAACTGCACAGGTTGATTTGGCTGCGAAGCAAGTAACCGTATCTTATGATGAGTCCAAAGTAAAGCCGGAACAAATCCGTGAGGCAATTGAGGAGCAAGGCTACGACGTCGTGTAATGATTAGGCGCCGATTCTCATATTATGCTGAATACGCTGATTGATTACTGCAAAGAACACTCCTTCAGAGGAGTTTTCTTTTGGAATCATATATAGGGTATAGGGGTATGTTCGAGAAGGATAAGGAGGACATGACAATGGCAGAAAAGCAAGCAACGTTGCCGATTGAAGGAATGACCTGTGCCGCATGTGCAACACGAATTGAAAAAGGCTTGAATCGTATGGACGGCATCGCAGAAGCATCTGTCAATCTTGCTTCAGAACGAGCGGCTGTGCAATATGACGGTGATGCAGTAACCTTGCAGCAAGTCGTTGATAAGATCGAGCATCTCGGATACAAGGTTCCGGCAGAAACGTTGGATTTACAAATTGAAGGAATGACTTGTGCAGCCTGCTCGACTCGTATTGAGAAGGGGCTTAGCCGTATGCAGGGAGTGCAGACGGCAGCAGTCAATTTAGCAACGGAGACGGCGAAGATCACCTATATTGGTTTAAAGCAAGAAGATATATTGAATAAGATCTCTCAGCTAGGTTATACGGGGCGGCTGAAGAAGGAAGAAGGTGAGGGTGAACAGGAATCGCCAACGCAGCG
>NZ_JMDX01000308.1:0-5715 GCF_000935845.1 Paenibacillus sp. E194 | reverse complement strand
ATGGCGGATTTGAAGCTTCTTCTTTGAAAATATGAGTTTTACCCATGTACGAACGGTGCTGCAGAGCGGCAATGTTGTATTTGCTTCATCAGAAGCAAGGGAATGGATAGAAGCACGAATCCAGGAGGAAATAGGGAATACATTCGGCTTCAAGCCGAACGTCATGCTGCGGACGGCTCAGGAAATGAATGCTATTGTAGCTGAATGTCCGTATGATGCAGCTGCGCTGAAGGAAGGAGAGGGGATTCAGATTACAATGTACAAGGGTGAGCCTTCGCCTGACACCGCCAGTATATTGTCTAATGGTATGCAAGAAGTCGATGAATTCCAGATACAAGGTCGCGAGATATATTGTTTGTATCGCCAGAGTGTCTTGGATTCGAAGCTGGCAAATAATTTTCAAAAGTTAGGATCGAATGTAACGACACGGAATTGGAATACCATGACGAAACTTGCGGCGCTTGCGAGTGAACTTGATGATTTCCTGCAGCGTGAGAATGGCAATGGGAATGATTAATCTATTGGTTCGTGCGATGGAGATTTACTCTATTGACAAAATGGCTATTTTCACATCATAATATGTAATGTTTAAACATATAAACATACGAGGTGAGAATCATCACGACTGAGCACGGACAATATGATTGCAGCAGTAACAAAGAGCAGGTGTTGGAGAAGTTTCAGCAGGCGACACCCATCTTTCAAGCGCTTGGTGACACGAATCGGCAGCAGATCATTATACTCCTGCTTGAACATAGCGCTCTGAATGTGAACCAAATCACCGAACATATGGAAATATCGAGACCGGCCGTCTCGCACCATCTGAAAATCTTAAGACAAGCCGGGCTCATCACCTTCGACAAGCAGGCGAATGAGAAGCTGTATTCCTTGCGTGCAGGGGAATTTATGACGACGATTAAAGAGTTGATGTTGTCCATTGAAGCGGGAGTGTAACCAATGAAGGCATATCGGTTCGGATAGAAGAATGCGTATCGTGTTACAGATACTCCATGAACTCAAGTCGATTTCCAAATGGATCGTTTACATAGAAGCGAATTACACCTTCTTCTATCCGGGCAGAGTCGTCGGCCACTTCAATATGATGCTGCAGGAGATGGGACTGTAGGGATTCAAGATTGGTAACAACGAAGGCGGGATGAGCTTTTGTCGCAGGAACGAAGTCTTGCTGCACGCCGATATGGACTTGGTGACTTCCGCATTGAAACCATACACCTCCACGCTGCTGAAGAGCTTCGGGCTTCGGAATCTCTGCCCAGCCCAATAATTCGTGATAGAATTTCCGGGCTACGGATTCACATTCGACGGGGGCAGCTAACTGGATATGGTCAAGACCATGAAAGATGTGGGACATGCGTAACCTCCTTTTTGTTCCGTTCTGTGGAACGTGGTTTCATTTTCTAATCCTATTATATAGGATCAAGATGTAAAATCCAATGGGTGAAGTGTTTCTTTCTGTGCAAGAAGTGCTTATTTTTTTGCTAAGTATGTTTAAATGTTTAAACATATTATCTAACTAAAGGGTGAACGATTATCATGAGTAATCAAAAGTATAACCGAAGCATTTATGTGCTTATGCTGCTTGTGCCGTTATTTTGGGGTGGATCATTTTCTACAGCAGCTCATGTCATTACCGAGATTCCTCCACTTGTTGCCGCAACGATTCGATTTGCATTGGCAGGGATGATCTTAGCGGTGCTGCTCACGATGCGATCAGAGTGGAATTTCCGTGCATGGAGGGCGAATTGGAAGGGACTTCTCATTGTATCGCTTACGGGAATTTTCGGATACAATGCGTTGTTCTTTATGGCGCTGCATTATACGTCTGCAATTAACGGTTCACTCATCATTGCGACGATGCCGCTGTTTGTTTCGCTTGGTGCGATGTTATTCTTCAAGGAACGATGGAACGGCATGTTTGGGATTAGCCTTGCGCTGTCCTTCATCGGTGTGGTTATCGTAATTACGAAGGGCTCATGGCATCGATTAGCTAGCTTGTCCTTCAACGAAGGTGATTTATTGTTTCTGGCAGCATTAATGTGCGGGGTCATATATAGTCTTGTTGGGAAAAGGGTAGTGCATGATGTTTCTCCCTTGTTCACGACTACAGTAATGACCATGTTAGGTCCTCTTTCCCTGGGAGTCAGTTCGCTTTTTGAAGGGGGTTGGGGTAAAGTTCCCGATATGTCTCTGCAAGGCTGGACAGAGATGGCGTATATGGTCGTATGCGGTACGCTTATCGGGTATATTATTTTCAACCTTGGTGTGCAGCAGATCGGTGCGAGCAAGGCGAGCATATACTTGAATTTGACACCAATCATAACCTCACTATTGTCCGTATGGCTGTACGGTGACAGCATGACGTGGTCGATTGCTGTTGGTCTTGTCTTCGTGCTGGCAGGTGTATGCTTGGCAACCATTCAGCCGAGACGAAGAGCTAGAACATCAAGCATCGGTCAATCGGTAAAGTGACAGAGGATGATACGTGGTCATATACCGTAAATCGAAGGTAGATATTGAATATGCAACACTCTGAAGGGATGCAATCAGCCAGCTGGACAGCGCTCAACAAGACTATTGGCGAATCTTATCTCCCTGCTAGAGAAGAAAGAGAAGAAACTCTCCTTGTTGGATTTGGGAGAGTTTCTTTGTATCTGAAGCCAATTAGACGGTCGGGCCGGTGAACGGGAAGTGCAGTGCGGCCATATAGGCGAGCGTAATTAATCCAGCCATAAGCAGAGTGAACCATACATCGCGCCAATGGCAGCGTGTAATATAATAGTAGGTACGTGATTGGCCCATCTGGAACCGCTTCGCCTCCATTGCGACAGCGACTCGCTGCGCACGGCGAATGCTCTGTGCGAGCAGTGGCAGGGCGTACATTCGAAGACGCTCATATATCCCTTTAAATCCCTTGCTGTATTGAACGCCGCGGATTTGCAGGGCATGCGTGCGAACTCGGTAATCCTCCCAGATCGCAGGGAGCAGCCGCAAGGAGGCGATGAAGCTATAAGCATATTGCGGCGGAAGCCGGAATTGCTGCATCAGCCCATAGAATAACAATATTGGCTTCGTCGTGAAGGCGAATGTGATGCCAAGCATGCCGAAACAGAGTGTTTTCACTCCGATGACAAGTCCGCGGTAGAAGCTCTCCTCGGTGATTCGGATTATTCCCCATGACCACCATTCATGCTCCCCCTTACCGAACAAGATCATCGTGGATGCCGTCGAGACGAACAAGAGAAGGAACGGTGTTGTCACGAATAGCAGCTTCTTCGTAGAGTGGCCGCTGCATAGAAACAACAGCAGTGTGTAGAAGATTAGCTGATAACATGCAAAATCAAGCTCTCGGGTTAGCAGCGCAATAATGAGCAAAGCGAGAAAGACGAGAAGCTTGAGCGCAGGGTTAACCTGATGGAGCCACGTTTCAGATTTGGGAGCGAATAGTTTCATTTCATCTGCACCTCCCGCATTGTCTGTCCACGTGGGGAAGCTTCTACTTCGATCAGTTGTCCTTGCTCAACATGCCATATCCGATCTGCAAAACGATCCACGATATTCATGTCATGTGTCACCATGACTATGGCGGTTTCTTCTGTCCGAAGCCGGTTCAACTTTTCCAATATAGCAAATGTATTTTTAGCGTCTTGCCCGAAGGTAGGCTCATCCAGGAGCAGGATCGGACGCTTGCGCATCATCGCTGTGGCGACACTTAATCTGCGTTTCTGACCAAGTGACAAATGATACGGATGCCGATCCTGTCCGATATTCAGATCGAATGATTCCAAGACTTGTTCCACTCTATGTGCAATGTCCGATTCATCCCAGTTGTTCTGCCTAGGTTCATAAGCAAGCTCATCATAGATCGAATCCGTTAGAAACTGCATCTCAGGATTCTGAAATACGAAGGCGAGTTCGGCTGGAGGCTGCTTTCCCGTATTTCTGAATCGCGGGAACCATCGCTTGCGAGACGGTGCTGGCAGCTCTTGACCCTCAATAAGATACATGCCGTTAGTAGGCAGAATTTGCATAAGAGACAACAATAGTGTGCTCTTGCCAGCCCCGTTCTCTCCGATAATCGTAATCCATTCACCCGGATAAATATCAACGCTGGGGACGAATATGCGACGAATTTCTTCATAGTATCCGCTAAAATCACGCAAAGAGAGCAGTGGCTGCACGGCTTGCAGACGCGCGTAGATGCGCCCACCGTCCTGCTTGCAATGAGGCTGTTGATATCCGTTCGCCGTTCGTTGCTGCGATATGGCTTGGTAGGCTTCTGAATGAATGTAGTCCTGCCATACACCTGGATACCATATGCCATACTCAATGAGCTTATCTTTATGGTGTAGAAATACATTTCTCGGCTCGTCGTCCGCAATGATTCGTCCAGTGCTGTCGAATAGCACCACACGAGTGATAATGTCGATAACATGCTCGATTTTGTGCTCCACGATTAGAATGGTGGAGGAATCGGCAGCTTGTTTCACGGTGTCCCAGACTTGCTTCGTTCCTTCTGGATCAAGAAGCGCTGTAGGCTCATCGAGGAACAACACCTCTGGTTCTAGCAGCAGGACGGACGCAAGCGCGAGCCGCTGCTTCATGCCTTGGGATAGCGTATGGATTTCTGTATGCAGATTGTTGAACTGCAATCCCACTCTTTCAAGTATGCCTGTCATGTATGCTGGCATTTGATCACGGGGGATCGAGAGATTTTCCAGTACAAAGGCGAGCTCTTCATCTACATATGGCATGCAGAACTGGCTGTCCGGATCTTGGAATACGAAGCCCCAGCTTGAAGGAAGCTTAATCTGATCGTATTTCATCGGCACTTCGATAGAGTGGGGCATAATTCCGCTTAATACTTGCAGCAGTGTTGATTTGCCGCAACCGCTTGGCCCGAGGAGCAGTACCTTCTCGCCAGTAGAAATGTGGAAGGAGAGGTCCTTGAACAGCAAGGAATCCTCTCCTGGAAATGTTAGGCGCAAGCGGTCAACAAATGCAGACGAATTCGCATGAGATTCCTGTTGCATGTGTAACCACCTTATTCCGAATTTGTGGCGTACGCACAAATTCTATCTATTCATATTATGCGTGCTATTGATTCAGTACCGCGTAATCTTCTTTGGATACAGGACGTATGGATTTGGTTACCCCTGTCGCTTCCAATGCACGAACGAGCAAGCCGGCAAATACGCCAGCGAAGATGAACGCACTAATGACACGAAGTCCGTACTTCAAGACGAGCACCCATGTCTCGTAATCTGCATATCCGTAACCGAGATCGATGATGAATGAGCCGACTGCGGACAGAATGCCAGCGATACCTGCGATGACGATGCTGTGCTTGCGGTATCCAGTCAAGGCGAATGCCAATTCTGCCGCCAGACCTTGTACACAGCCATACACAATCGTCTCTAGTCCCCAAGCAGAGCCAAGAATAGCCGATAAATTAGCGGCAGCAAGACTTGCTAGGAAGCAGATGCCGGGTTTGCGAATGACCAGGTACGCGAATGGGCCAGCCATAAACCACATGCCATATGTTAATTGTCCTGCTTGTGGGAACAACGGCTTCGCGAGACTGTAGACGCTTTCCCACATTTTGAAGATTACACCAAATACGACCCCAATCATCACGGTAATGAGAATATCCGTAAACTTTAATTTGTTACTTCTCTGTTGTTCTGGCAACATAAC
>NZ_JMDX01000307.1:0-5731 GCF_000935845.1 Paenibacillus sp. E194 | reverse complement strand
ACAGCAGTGCTTCGGAGTGACTTTGGCCATTCTAGATTCCCCGACAGATTGACTATCGTTGAAATCCAAGATAAGATGAAACAGTCATTTAGTAAATTAGTAAATGAAAAGAGGGTCAGAACATGAAAATACCTACTACGTTAAAACATAAACCTGTTGTCGTGTCGGAAAATTATGAGCAGATTGATGGCCGACTCGCTCCCAATACAGATGCCAAAGGCCTTTCGTTAGGTTTGGCCCAATGGAACGATAGAGGAAAGATTGATATTTCTGCTAAGGTGTGGAGATACACAGGGGAAAAATGGTCCAGACAGTCAGAAGAGCTCCCTCTTCATCGTGTACTTGATTTGTCCATTCTGATTTGTCGTTCATTGGAGCATTTTCGTGAAGCTTACCGATATGAGCATCTTTATGATCCCGAGCAGCCTATCATCGACCGAGTTGGCCTGCAAGGAGATGCCATGACTGTGGCGGTATGTACGGACAATGAACGAATTAATGAGGATATTAAGCTGTTCAGCCAAGCATTAAGCAATGATGATGAGATGATAGGCGAACGTCTGCGTACGTTATCTAAAATCTTGAAAGATATGGGGTACTAAAGAAGTTTATCTGATCCATATATTTGCTGAATCAGCAGTGCCACAAACGATGTGAGGCTTGTTTGATAGGCAGATACGAAATCTACATGTTAAGAAAAAGGTGCCTAAAAAAGGCACCTTTTTCTATAAAACACACTTCCAGCTCGTCACAGCTCAAGAGTCTGTGATCATAAAGAGATTAATTGGGCGTAAAAGCACCTGTTCCAGCGCTTGAACCATTGCCCACCACAGTAATCATACCCGTGTCTGTAGTGCGATAGTTGCTGGTAGAGCCTGAATTATGAATTGGATCGCCTGTAAAAAACGTGCCGTAATTGGCAGGACTTGCATAATAGTTAAGCGTATTATTTCCTCCTGAATACCAGATGTCGCTCCATTGGAATGGGAACCCGTACATGGCCGCGGCCCACCAAGCCATTTTAAATTTATCTGTCGTATTATCTGTTGGTAATGCACTATTCGGCGCATTTGTGGCAATAACGGCCGTTTCAATACCTTTAATTCTTTTATATGTCAAACATTTATCAGCTTTTGCTGACCAATCAGATATTGATAAATATGTATTGGAGGATATAAGCCAACTTTCAGCAAGATACCAGTCACCAACTCCGACATGATTCTTGTGACAGACTAGCTGGCATCTCATGATCATCGCTTACACCATCTGCATCCCAAAAAGACCGCTACAATAATAGTAGCGGCTCATGGTCTTCTTTAATACTTTTTATTTTTTGGTAAACGTGAAATTTATCTCACTTGCAATATGATTTTCCCTGTATTGCGATTCTCTTCCATATGGATGTGCGCATCACTTACCTTCTCAAGCGGGAAAATGGTATCAATAATTGGTTTTATGCTGCTGTTATCGAAATAGGCCAGAACATTAGCTGCAAAATCCTGCGTAAGCCTCGCCTTGTATTCATCACTTCTCGGCGTTAACAGGGTACCTGTCAGCTGAACACATTTTGACATTAAGGCGAACAAATTCATTTGCTCTACCTTCACTCCACCAAGAACGCCAATGAGTACCCAACGACCTTCCTTCTTAATGCTGGCGAGATTCTTCGTCCAATAATCCGCCCCAACAAAATCCAGAATTACATCTGCTCCCTGCCCATTCGTAGCCCGAAGCACCTCTTCGTCAAAGGATTGCTCCTTATAATTGATGAGTACATCAGCACCCAGTTCACGACAGAAGTCAAGCTTCTTCGCAGAACCGGCAGTTACAATGACGGTAGCCTTGCTAATCTGTTTCGCAAGTTGAATTGCAGCTGTTCCTACTCCACTGGCGCCAGCATGAATAAGCACCGTCTCGCCCTGTTGAAGCTTGCCGATCCAGTATAACGTCTGGTGCGCAGTTAAGAATACTTCAGGAATTGCCGCTGCTTCAGCAAATGAGAAGGAGTCTGGAATCGGGATCGCCCTATCCATTGGCATGACCGCATATTCGGCATATCCTCCCCCATTTACTAGCCCCATTACTCGATCACCAACTTTAAAGGTGCTCTCACCATTGACTTCGATGACCGTTCCGGCAACTTCTACCCCTAGGATAGGGTTCGTCGCATATCCGGCCTTGCCTTCACGCATGACAATATCTGTTCGATTCACTGCAGCAGCATGCACTTCGATTAGCAGTTCTCCAGCTTGCGGCTGTGGGCTCGGCAAATTTGTTATCTCCAGCTGTTCTGGTCCACCTGGATTGTTCACGATTACACCCTTCATTGAGAGCCTCCTTGTTTATTATCTATTTACATTGTTTGAAAGTTATAAAACTATCATATTTAAGGCAACCCTTAAAGTCAAGATTACGGTATCGGAGTTCGTTTCTAGGGTAATTTCATGACGTCCCATCACTTTGTTCTACTAACCATTGATTTAGAAGCTTGAGCTGTTTTTGATAAGTATCATCTATAGTCCGATAAGATTTATTGCTTGAGTCTGCATACCCATGAAGTAAAATCTCGCCACCTTCGGACATGATATAGGACACCAAATCACCCTTTTCTCCATAGAAAGATAGCAGATAAGCTGGGTATTCGGGGAAATTGGATGCCGAGAAGTCATTTCGAACCCGAATATCTTGAAGCGTACTCATAACCAGCTCAATTTGTTTGTCATTGGTGATGTGAGCGTAATTGTAGCCTTCATTGTCTCCTGACATAAATTTCTTCAGAAAAATAGATTCGATCTTCGCTTCATTTACATAAGCCATGACTAAATCTTGCAGTGAATACGTAATTCGTGTCTGATACAAATGATTACCTAGTACGCCCGAAATCAACAACAGGGCAACAATCATAATTGGCATTTTGTATCGTGACATTCCAACCGCCCCCACTATCGTTCTAGTTATCGTATCTACGTAAATACTACCAGATTATAGAATTCAATAGAGCTACTCTTTTTTGAAACAAGATATGAATGTAAATGAAGTTATTGATCAGATGACGGGTCGCAGATATTTTCACATGGTAACTGAGGAATGACAGTATGAACAGGTGCAATTGTGTGAACACTGATTCAGAAGCATTAATCCTATTAGCTAATTTGAGGTGTGAATACTTGAATAACCATTTCTCAATCCGTTTTCTATATCTATATGTATTCATCACGGGAGCTTCCGTCATGGCGATCGAAATTGCGGCTTCCCGCTTCCTGGCGCCATATTTCGGTACTTCGATGATTGTGTGGGCGAACATTATTGGCCTAATCCTTCTATCACTCTCTCTCGGGTATTGGGTTGGTGGCAAATGGGCCGATCGTTGGCCGAGCGGCAAGTTATTAATGATGCTGTCACTACTGTCCGGTGTCCTTGTTTCCTTATTACCCTTATGGGGCAACTTCATTTTTCAGTTTTTAACGAATGGCATAATGAATACACCCGTCTGGATCATTTTCTGTTCGTTCTTCGCCGTTTTAATCGTATTTGCTCCCCCTGTATTTTTACTGGCGATGGTGAGTCCGTTTGCAATTCGGTTAGTATCCGATCAATCGAAGGACATTGGCCGTGTAGCTGGCAATCTGTATGCGTGCTCCACATTAGGGAGTTTATTGGGCACATTCGGCACAGCTATGATTACGATCCCATTGTTGGGAGCGAGAGAGTCCATTTATATTTGGTCTGCTGCTCTGATTGCAATTAGCGGTTGGGGACTGCGACATACGAAGCAGCGTTGGTTGGTTTCGCTTCTACTTGTTCCTGTACTTTCCTTTTTCTTCATCAATGACAACGTGTCTACTTCCGCAAATGAGAAAGTCCTCTGGTCCAAGGATACGTTCTACCAATATGTCAGAGTCGTCGAGGCTTCTAGTGGAGATATTTCTTTAGTATACAACGAGGGCGGGGGTGTTCAATCGATCCGGAGGGCTAAGCCAGGATTGCATGCTGGTGACTACTACAATGATTATTTAGTGCTTCCCTATTTGACCAACTCGCCGGATCAGCTGCTCGTATTAGGTTCCGCTGGTGGTACGATTCCTCGGCTGTTGGCTGAATATGTGAAGCCACAATTTCCAAATATGAATGTTACCGGAGTAGAACTAGATCCCGAAGTTATTACACTTAGTTATCAATATATGGGGCTGAAGCGTGAAGATGCTCAGATTGTGAATCAGGATGCTCGTGTATTTATTAGTAATACGAATCGGAAATACGATATCATAGTTGTTGACTGCTACTCGCAGCAAATCTATATTCCTGCTCATTTATCGACTGTGCAATTTTTTGATACCCTTCGAATGCATCTGAATCCAGATGGGCTCACTGCTTTAAATGTGAACGTGACAACACCTGATTCTCCACTGCTCTTAGCGATGGCAAAGACTGTGAAGCAGGTTTTTCCCAACACGTACATCGTGAAGTCGTCTGGACAATACAACTACATGATCATAGGATCCATACGACCGCTGCAAACAGATAATCTTAATCGAATACATCTGAATAGTCCCATTCACCCGCTTCTCGAACAATGGCAGAAAGGGCTAAAGGAAGTGAATGACGAGCTGCTTGCCAACGCACAAGTATTGACTGACAACCACGCTCCAACTGAAATGCTAACAGATTCGATGATTTTTGGTTCAATTCCGGGTCGCCCTTAATTTTGTTTACGAATAAAGCCACTATACTGAACAATGAATGTTCAATTACAGTGGCTTCTATTTATTGCACCAACATATCTGCTATAGGATTCAATACCTCTAATTTGGAGATCAATTCTCTCGTCTTTTCCTTTCTCGTGATGTTCCTGACGGGATATTCATGGCTTTATGAAGTTGTGGTGAAGAAGACCGTATATACAGCACTTTGAGTTACATTGGGAGAAGCAAAAAGTGATATCCCATTATTCCTTACGACTATATTTCCAGGGATGACACTCGTCCATGAGATTGTTGCTGGTGCCGTTGTGACTGTAGGATTATACACGTAAACTGGCTGTGCACCAATATCAGTCGGACTGATTGAAAACACGATAGAGCCAGTTATGACAGCTGTGGTTGCAAGCGTTATCGTTGATACAATGTTGCCTGGAGATGGTGAGGTAGCGTTGTTAGCTACGTTAGCACATATCTGAAATAAATAGGAGCCTACTGATAAATTGTTTACATTGATGGAGCCTGAAAAACCAGATACATTACCTCCACCGAGCACAACATATGGTATCTCATTGGATACAGCTCCAGGAGAACCAGAGATTCGTTGAAACCCTGAGTTCGCCCCGCCAAATAATATAGCTTTCGTAGAAACTGTGGATGATGGCCCCGTGGCGCCCGTGGCTCCGGTTGCCCCAGTGATACCGGTTGCTCCTGTTGTACCGGTGGTTCCTGTAATACCAGTAGCCCCAGTTCTACCTGTGGCACCGGTTGTTCCGGTGACGCCTGTTACCCCGGTCGTTCCCGTCGCTCCAGTCGAACCGGTTACTCCGGTGATGCCTGTGACTCCTGTCGTTCCTGTCGCTCCAATCGAACCAGTTGCTCCAGGGACTCCTGTGACTCCGGTACCCCCTGTCGCACCAGCCGAACCGGTTGCCCCGGTGATGCCTGTTATTCCGGTCGCTCCCGTCGAACCAGTTGCTCCAGTTCCACCTGTTGATCCGCTCGTTCCCGTCGCTCCAGTCGAACCGGTTACT
>NZ_JMDX01000306.1:0-5753 GCF_000935845.1 Paenibacillus sp. E194 | reverse complement strand
AGAGTACTTCCAGCTCTTTAATACTTTTCTCTACTAATCAAACATTGAAGTTACTTCTTTAGTGATTTTATCGACATAGTACCATCCAAATGTTGCAGTGTGTCCGTCACCAGTCTTAGGATTATCAATCACTGCTTCATAAACCTGTATAACGTATTTATTATCCTCTATCCTTATTTTTCTTGTACTACATTTTTCCTTGCTATCATATCCTGATCTACTTTCTCCTGATATAAGTTCGCCTCTTTAATCTGAATTACAATGTGGGCACACGTCTTCTTTAGAGACTCCTTTTCCCTCCGTTGCTTAATCTCACTTTACAAATCATTTCGATGCATTATTACAGTAATGTTTTCACTTATATCAGTAAAAATAAAGTACTCTAATGCACCATCATCACGTCTAAAGTTTGATTTTACGACTCCAGTTTTCTGTGCAGCATTCTGATTATCTAGTACATCTTGAAGTAAACAATCTCCCCAATCATTTGCGTTATGTCTCTTCAAAGACTCAATAATTCTCTCCCTGCCTACTCTTTTCATACATCGCTTGGTAATTAATAATCTATTATGTGCGGCATTAAAAGAGGATAGACACTGTTTTGATTCAATTCTCCCTTCTTCAATAAACTTATTACGGCCATCATTTGAGAAATATATTTGTTTGTTCTCAAAAGCGTTATCATAAAACTCAAGATATTCACTCATAGTTAAATTATTCATTGAAGCCAATAATGCAACTAGCCTTTTATAGTCCTCATCTGATAAAAAATGATCTTCAAGAAAAATATAAATATCACTCATTGACGCATTCATTTTTGGATATATTGGAAATACGTTCCCAAAAAAGAACCCCCTTGAATCCAATTAATTGGGATAGCATGCCCTATATTAATGCGATAATCAGGAAATCTCCTTCTTGTGAATGGACACCTTGAATCAAAAATGTCAAAAAAGACAGTCCTCCATTGATTCACGGTTAGATTAGAAACTAGACCCGTTTTTTTGCTCTGGCATTGGAACTACCTGTACCGCCAGAAGCCAGGCATTTTTTTCTACTAACCAATACTCCCCTATCAAATTATCCTGAATTATTTTAGGATTCTTAAACACTACATTACAAACCCAAATTGAATCAACAATTGACTGAGGACGTGTAAGCCATTCATTGCAAAAGTTCATATTTGATATTTACCTTATCACCAATTATTGTTGAAACCATTAATTTGATAAATGAATCATGCCTTCTAGAGAGCCATACTATCTGAGGACTTGTTCTACATAATACAATGAGAGTTCCGTCACAATTATATTTCCCTTTAGTTGTTAAAAACCAGGTTTCAAACTCAATAGGACTAATATACAGTTTTATTTCCTCAAGAGCATACATCCATAACATTTCATCTTTATTGACATCTCTTTCAAATTTCGATTTAAAATCCTCGCTGATATTAATTTTAATTTCTTCTCGTTTTAATCCTTCTTTCATATAAATCATTAATCCTGCCTGAATACAGAGGTCTTGTTGTTCTTCCGTACTCATCTGTTTCATTAAAGATACTAAACGTCTTTCAAGTAGATTCATTTCTTATCGTCTCCTATCTGCATAATCATTGACTATTGATTTTTGAAAGTATGTTTCTCCCCTTGAAAAACAACCTCCCTTTTTGTTTCATTTTCCCATCACAATAATCCGCCCTTCTTATTCTTAAAAATGTTATAATGTTACCCTAATGAAGATTAATGCAATCCTCCCAATAAAGAAATCTGCAAATTTTGGGTTCTATTTCCTCTTTCTTCAACCTTCCATAAGCGTTATATATATTAAATTTATTCCTCATTTTTTTACTCAAGCACCCTTATTTACATACATTTACCTTCCTAGAATATCCGATTTATAGTGCTGGTCGAGCTGAGGATGTGCATAGTAGTTTAGGAATATAGCAAGTTCTTACTAAAGTAAAAAGTCCCCCCCCAATAAACAACAAAAGCCACTGTTTATCCTACTTAATAGGAAAACAGTAGCTTTCGACAATAATGAATATTGTGTATCCCTAAAATCATTTTGCCTTATTGATTAATCGCGGAAAAATGAAGCTCAAGCCTATTCACCATCCAAAACAAAAGAGTGAGAATTACTCCCTCAGTTTCTTATCTTTCTCATGTCATCATTCAATTTACATGCCCTTCACAACATGGTAAAATATAGGTGGTAAAATGTTAGAAGGAGGGATGGTATTGGACGCAAAAATAATTACAACAATCGGTGAACTAATCCAAGATAAAAGGCGCTCGTTAGATATGACGATCACTCAATTGTCAGAATTATCGGGCGTACATAGAGGGACAATATCAAGAATCGAAAACGGAGAAGTAAAGCGTCCAGAATTTTCGAGCGTACATTTGTTAGTTACTGCATTGGGCATACCTTTTGAAACATTGGTTGATTATTATGCTGAAATTGAAAAAAGAGCTGAAACATTGCTAAGTATGTTTCAAACTACAGTACGACAATGCGAAGACATTGAACTTATTCGGAAAGTTGCAACAAAATACCTTCAATCTCCGAATGAAGACAGCATTGACTTAACCGAAAAGCTGTATCAACAAATAAACTCCATAGAAGACACCTCCATTAAATTATCACTGTATAACCTCATCATTGACTATTCACGATCACATGGGATCATGCCCTATATTGCA
The DNA here is from genome assembly GCF_000935845.1 of Paenibacillus sp. E194. Lineage (NCBI taxonomy): Bacteria > Bacillati > Bacillota > Bacilli > Caryophanales > Paenibacillaceae > Paenibacillus > Paenibacillus sp. E194. Next base: position 3,051 of record NZ_JMDX01000306.1, on the reverse strand, counting down.
AAAGGATTGTATCAACGATACCTAATTGAACGGTACGACTTTTCCAAGTTAAAAGAAACCTATCAAAATGGGAAATACGTTCTCCAATATGTTGATTTCTTATCGTCCGAAGAGCGAGTATGTCTATATTACAAGTTAGCTATTCATGCATATACTCTAAATTATCACAATGAATGCATTGATTACTGTAAGAAAGTATTGAAAAACGGAGATAGTCATTTCAAAGCAGATGCACTTGGCGTCCTTATCGATGCGTATTTCAGCATTGGAGCATACACTGAATCAGAACTGTACCTACTGCAATATAAAGACTTTTCTTATCCGCATACAAAAGAAAATGTCGTTCTTATGGATGCGTTTTACATGGTTAGAAAGGGAGAAACGGCAAAAGCAGAGGAGCTACTGTTATCTTTTTTACAGACGTGCAGCAATGACTCAATTATTCCTGCATCTAAACAATTACTTCAATTGTACTTACAGCAGAATAATATTGAAGGAGCAAAAGCTATTCTGGAAAATGAAAGGGCAACAGCATCTCTCGTAGACAAAAGAAATGCATTAGTTTGTGCTACATATGCTGATTATCTTTGGATCAAGGCAGAGTATTATAAGACTGTGGGCGACGTAGACAAAAGTATTGAACACATGGTAGAATGTGCCTTATGGTACTCCAAAATAGATGATGCGTCAAAGGAAAAAGAAGCTTTGAATACCGCAATGCATCTCCATTTTATGAATAACGTTTCACCTCAGTCTACACTTGATAAATTAAGGGATTACTATCAGCGAAGCTCTAAATTGGAGGGATTGTCATGAAAAACAAATTTAGTAAATTGGTTTTTAACACCCTTCTGGTTGCGGTTCTTGTTTCCGAAGCAGTAGTCCAGTTTACTGGTGGCTCTGGAAGTGTTCATCCGTTTTAGGCAGTGAAGAGAGTAGCACCCAATATGGTGTTACTCTTTTTCATTTTTCGACAATGTGTTGAAGTGTAATATTTTCACATATCTTACTAGAACGTGCATTATACTCAGAAAGAAGAGATAGTGTACGCGAGGTGAGTGATTATAGACTCTTTAGAGAATAGAATTATTGAACTAAGGAAGAAACTTAAAGAAATTGTTCAGATTAAAGGTGGCTTTATAGACGAAGAAGTAGTTGAAATTAGCCGACAACTGGATGAATTAATACTAGAAATGCAGAAGAAGAAACGATCAAGCAATTAACACTTGTAACTAACAATATCCGAACGAACGTCATCCTGGAGCAGCTCCAAAATTGCTTTAATTACGAATATTACATCTGCGTTAGTACATAGAATATACGTATATTAAGGGACAATTCCGACTGGCCGAGGTCGGGATTGTTTTTGTTTAAATTACATATAGACTGTTTCATCAAAGCCGTGTTTTGTACTAATGTCTTTGACTATCTTTGACTTAATGGATAATAACAAGAGAGCAGACTGACCCACTGTGCGTGAGCAATCTGCTCTTCTTTTATTGGGCAATCATAGATTGAGTTAAAAATTAACAAAAGTTTATGAGGATGTGATGAGGTTATTTCTAAATAGCTCTAAATTGATTTTTGTTTACTAAATCAAGAGGTCCTGAAATTTTAATTTCTTTCAAGTCCTTTCTTTTGTCGTCTTCATAAATGTTTGTAACAATTTTATAAATACTTCTGTTGTAGTAAGGACTCCATGCCTTAATAATAAACGTTGCAGTGTGAGATGGTTTTAAAGCATCAACAATCCAGTTTGCAGCAACGCCTGCAAAAGATCCTACAATTGCGGATGTAGTAGCGTCTTTTGATATAATTGCCGAAATTAATGCTGCCGACGCTGCAAGCGAAGCCTCTATTGCGCGTTTAGCATTATTATAAGTAGTAGTAGTAAAGGTGTTATAAACTTCTGGTGTGAATCTCTCACCTGAAGTCTGATCAGGGTCCCAGAGCACACTTGGATTTTCATTATTTGTTTCAGAGATCAAGTTTTGCACATTCATGATTGTCTCCTGATAAAGTTCAGAAGAGGAATCCAAAACAGGAGAACCATTCACGCCTACAATTTCAACATTTACACCGTTGATGTTTAATTGCTTTGTTTTCACACTTTCTTGAAGCACTTCGACTTCGGTTTGATTAGTGACAGGATTAGCCGACACAACGGATGCAGACAATGAAAAGAACAAACTTAATGACAAGATTGCTGAAATGTATTTTTTCATCTACGCAACTCCTTATTATTTATTGACGAATTTCCGCCTGAATAAAATATATCACACCTCCCAATTATAGTAAATACTAGTATAAATTATAATATTATACCAACAGAGCAGGAATCAGAATCATAGCAACAAATAACAGTGCAATTAACAGAATGCCCCACATCAATGGGATTTTTTTGTTTAATTTTGCAGATTTGAAGATTAGAAGCATCGCAAAAAACAATAAAATACATGTTGCAGAGTACTTATAAATCCCTTTCAAACCAAGTAAGTCTATTCCAAAAAATACAACAAATGTCACAGCAAATAAGGCAGGAAAAATCAACTTCACCCATTCCACCTCCTCAATTTGACATAGATAATCACTTGTAAAGTGTGACTGTCTTTAATGTAACATACACAAAGTTTATTCTCTGTCGAAAATTGACATGAATTCTTATTTATTTCAAATAAAAACCAGCTAATGTTTGTCAAGTATTGCGGCTTGAAGTCGTCTAATACTTACTGATATACTTTTATTTGTAACACAAATAACCTTCATTGGCGTGAAGGTTATGGATAAATATGGGATTAAGCTTGGTAGGGCTCGTTTTTATAAAGGATGGCGTAAATGTGATGGTGAAGCTTGTTGGCGCAGGCGATCACAACCACCTTATAAGGCTTGCCCTCTTTCCTTTTCTTCTTATAGTAATCACTTATCCTGTGGTTTGCACCTCTGCGAATTCCACACTGCACAGCTAGATACAGCGCTCGGCGAAGTCTCTTAGAGCCTCGTTTCGTGATCCGGTTGCTTGTCCCTGTAAACTTTCCTGAACTGTAGATCCCC
>NZ_JMDX01000305.1:0-5771 GCF_000935845.1 Paenibacillus sp. E194 | reverse complement strand
GATGACAGAAGCGATGTTGCGTCCCATATCAGGCTTCTCAGCCACGACAAGTGTCTTCATCCTACCACCTCTTTCCATACACAACAGAAGAAGCCGCGCATGTGAGAATAAGCGCAGCTTCTTACTAACGTTACTATGTTCTATTATTCACTACTTTCGCATTTAAGGCAATAGTGTAGTTCCCATCAAATATCGATCCACTTCTCTTGCAGCCTCTCGTCCTTCATTGATCGCCCATACGACGAGACTCTGTCCACGGCGCATATCTCCTGCGGCAAATACTTTACCTACATTCGTCGCATACTTGCCATAGTCGGCCTTCACATTCGTCCGACGATCTGTTGCCAGTCCGAGTTGCCCTGCAATGGTCTGTTCCGGCCCATCGAAGCCAATCGCAATCAGCACGAGTTGTGCCGGGAATACGCGTTCCGTACCGGGAATCGGCTGATAAATTTTCCTTCCGGTCTCATCGACAATCCGTTCAATCTGCACCGTGTGCAGTTCCTTCACCTGTCCATCTTCATCACCGACGAACTTCGTTGTCATGATGGAGAATTCACGAGGATCTCTGCCATACAAGGCTTTGGCTTCTTCATGGGCATAGTCCAGCGTGTAGACGTTCGGGAACTGCGGCCAAGGATTTGTGCTTGCATCCCGTTCTAGCGGAGCCTTCACATGCGTACCAAATTGTGTAATGCTGCGGCACCCGTGACGGAGCGCAGTAGCAACACAATCGGTTCCGGTATCTCCGCCTCCGATGACGATCACATCCTTGCCCTCGGCATTAATATACTGACCATCCTCCAGATTGGAGTCAAGATAGCTCTTAATCGTACCATTCAAGTAATCCATCGCATAATGGATTCCGTGTAAATTGCTTCCTTCTATTTGGAACTCACGCGGCTTCGTTGCGCCTCCGCATAGAACTACCGCATCATGAGAGGCAACTAACTGATCAGCTGGGATGTCCTTGCCGATTTCCGTATTCGTCACAAATTGAATGCCTTCCGCCTCCAATAGCTGAATGCGGCGATCTACAACTTGCTTTTCCAGCTTCATCGTTGGAATCCCATACGTGAGGAGGCCACCAAGACGATCTGAACGCTCGAAGACGGTTACGGAATGGCCGGCTTTATTTAATTGTGCGGCGCAAGCGAGGCCAGCAGGTCCTGATCCTACAACAGCCACATGCTTACCTGTTCGCTGTGCTGGAGACTCGGGCTTCACCCAGCCCTCTTCAAATCCCCGTTCGATGATAGCTTCTTCTATTGTCTTAATCGTAACTGGCTGTCCGATAAGCCCCACCGTACAAGAGCCTTCACATGGTGCAGGACATACACGCCCTGTGAACTCCGGGAAGTTATTGGTCTTGTGCAGTCGCTCAAGTGCCTCCTGCCATAAGCCACGATACACGAGCTGATTCCATTCTGGAATCAAATTGTGCACAGGACAGCCTGATGTTCCTCCCGTCATTTCAATACCTGTATGACAATATGGGGTTCCGCAGTCCATACAGCGGGCACCTTGTGTGCGAAGCTCTTCTTCACTTAGATGCTTATGAAACTCTTCCCAATCCTTAAGCCGTTCCAATGGATCGCGATCAGCCGGAATCTGACGGCGATACTCCATAAATCCAGTAGGTGTTGACATGCGATTTCCTCCATCCGTCCATCCGTATATTTGTATGAGTAAGGTTGATTGGTCATTCTTTTGTTGCGGTTTCATGGATTTGCATGCAGACATTCATTGCACTCTTCGACATGTTTTTCAACCTATCCTACTCAATTTACGCCTATATTCCAATGGAGTCATGAACAAATCATTTGCATTTCTTCACACAATAGCACATCAATACATTTTCGTTTCAACTATTTTTTGCGTACAAAAGATTGGAACTGATGAGGGTATTCATTTTTCTCATCAACGATTCCTGACTCTTCCCACTCAAGCTCCCATACACGCTCATCGTATTCTGGGAAATGCTCGTCACCCTCGAATGTCTGCGCGATTCGCGTAACAAGCAGCTTGTCCGCATACGGCATAAACAAATTATAAATTTGGGCTCCGCCAATAATCATCACTTCTTCATCTTGAGCAAGCTCAAGGACGGAAGTGATGTCCGAGATAACCTCAGCGTCATCTGTACCCCACGCGGGGTTGCGCGTCAAGACAAGATTGCGCCGTTTTGGCAGTGCTCCGTTCAGCGAATCATACGTTTTGCGTCCCATCACAACGGTCTTGCCTTTTGTATTCTCACGGAAAAACTTCATATCATTCGGCAGATGCCACGGCATTCCATTGTCCTTGCCAATAAGCCGTTGTTCATCCATCGCCCATATCATCGTAATCGACAATTTCAATTCCTCCTTCGATCGTTCTTAGCAGAGTCACAGAAGTCGAATGTAATATTCGTGCCGTTATTGCACAACAACAATCGATTACACAGCGACAGGCGCTTTGATAGCTGGATGATATTCGTAGCCTTCGAACTCAAAGTCCTCGAAACGGTAATCAAAAATTGATTCAGGCTTGCGCTTAATGACCAGCTTCGGAAGCGGCAATGGCTCGCGCTGCAACTGCGTATTCACCTGTTCCAGATGATTCGAGTAAATATGAACGTCTCCACCACTCCAGACGAACTCACCTACTTCCAAATCACATTGCTGGGCCACCATATGCGTCAATAGCGCGTAGCTTGCAATATTGAACGGCAAACCAAGGAACGTATCCACAGAGCGCATGTTCAACAAGCAGCTCAACTTGCCATCTGCCACATAGAATTGGAAGGAATAATGGCATGGAGGGAGCTTCATCTCATCGACCTCACCTACGTTCCACGCGGATACGAGCAACCGGCGGGAATCCGGATTCGTTTTAATTTGCTCAATCACATTCGCGATCTGGTCAATCGTACGACCGTCTTTCGTTTCCCAGTTCCGCCATTGCGAGCCGTATACAGGGCCAAGATTGCCGTTCTCGTCCGCCCACTCATCCCAAATCGTTACCTTATTCTCCTTCAAATAGCCGATATTCGTATCGCCGCTAAGGAACCACAATAACTCATGGATGATCGAACGAAGATGCAGACGCTTCGTCGTTACGACTGGAAATCCTTCATTTAGGTCAAATCGAAGTTGGCGACCAAATACGGATATCGTACCTGTGCCTGTACGATCTTCTTTTTTCACGCCATGATCCAAAATATCCTGCAATAATGCCAAATATGATTTCATTCTCTATTCACTCTCTTTCCTTACCGTTCTGAAGTGTATCTTACCTAGTGTACCATTCCAGAGTAAAAAAATCATCGGTATCCCATTCCATTATCATCTGTTGATCAATTACGATCAGCGCTATTCCTTGGCACGGTTGACGCCCTCATTGAACCTCTCTCGAAAATGGTGGCTTAATCAAAGAAAAATCCGGCCATAATATGCCCGGATCAGAAAAATGATATAATGTACGATTTCCTCAACGTTCAAATTGTTATTCTTCGAATTTATGACCACATTCCGCACAGAAGCTCGACCCTTTATCACTTGCTACCTGACACACTGGGCATACAACCATCACTTTTATATCTCCAACTTCCTCTTCTGAAAAATGCCCTACAAAATGATGTCCACAGCCTGAACAAAACTTCGTATCTAATGTAGCAGGTTTACTACAAGATGGACACAGCTTCTCATTCTGCACCGTACGAATTCGATTTTCAACATCCTGAACTTCTGCCTTCTTCTGATTGATCTGTTCACTAAACAGCAGCAATTGATCGCTTATTTCTTCTATTGTCCCATTTTGCATGGCATGATACACACATTCACCCATACGGCTGTAGATGCCCGTAATTTCTTTTTCCTTTGAAGAGATTTGGAATTTTAACCGATTTACCTCTATCGTGGACTGTGCTTTTTTTCCTGCTTCCGCTGCACCTTGCTTTAATTTATCAAAAAAACTGCTCACCGTAATCCTCTCCATTCCGTAAATGTGTACTGATCATCATAACTTTAGATATTAGTAATATAGAGAAAAACTTCTCTGTTTATTACATGAATCCACCTTACATAACCAGTACTATTCACATCTCGGTAAAAAAACGCCCCCGCAGCGCTGCTGCAAGGGCAAAAGCAAATCAATATATAAACAGAACCGTAACAGAACGTATACAGAACCCTCAGAGAGAGAGGGGATTACTTACCTACTGTGTGGATTGGGTGACCAAGAACAACTTCAGCAGCTTCCATCACGATTTCACCAAGTGTTGGGTGAGCGTGGATTGTCAACGCCAAGTCTTCTACAGTTGCAGCCATTTCAACTGCCAAGCCCATTTCCGCGATCAAGTTCGATGCTTCAGGACCTACGATTTGAGAACCGAGGACGATACCTGTGTCAGCATCGGATACGATTTTCACGAAACCGTCAACGCTGCCGCCGAGGGACAACGCACGACCGTTACCTGCATAAGGGAATTTACCGGCTTTTACTTTGAAGCCTTTTTCCTTCGCTTCGGATTCAGACAAGCCTACGCTTGCGCACTCTGGATCTGTGAAGCATACTGCAGGAATGCACTTGTAATCTACAACACTAGGCATACCGGAGATTGCTTCTGCAGCCACTTTACCTTCGTAAGAAGCTTTGTGAGCCAATGCAGGCCCAGCAACGATATCACCGATAGCGAAGATGTGCGGAATGCTTGTACGACCTTGGTGGTCAACTTCGATCAAGCCGCGATCAGTCATTTTCACGCCGATCATGTCCAGACCAAGCTCACCATCAGTGTTCGGACGACGACCAACTGTTACGAGCAAGTAATCAGCTGTCACTTCTTTGGACTCGCCGCCAACTGTGAATTTCACAGTAACGTCTTTGTCTGTTTGTGTAGCAGACTCTGCTTTCGCACCAGTGAAGATCTCAACATTGGATTTCTTCATGTTTTTCGATACAAGTTGAGTCATATCTTTGTCGAAGCCAGGAAGAACCATGTCCGCGCCTTCGATAACTGTTACTTTCGTACCGAACTTGGAGTACATTTGACCAAGCTCAGCGCCGATGTAGCCGCCGCCGATAACGATCATGGACTTAGGAACTTCTGGCAATTCCAAAGCTTCTGTCGAAGACAGGATACGTCCAGTGAATGGGAAAGGCTTCAATTCGATTGGACGGGAACCTGTTGCGATGATGCAGTTTTTGAACTTGTAGCGCGGTGCTTCTTGATCGTTGAAGACACGTGCTTCATTTTCATTAATGAACATGCATTCGCCTTTGAAGATTTGAACTTTGTTAGCTTTCAACAAAGCGCCTACGCCGCCAGTCAATTTCTTAACTACGCCGCCTTTAAATTCTTGCACTTTTGTGAAGTCCACTTTTACGTTTTCTGCAGTAATACCGATTGCAGAAGCGTGTTGTGTAACTTCATATTGATGTGCAGCGCTGATAAGCGCTTTGGATGGAATACAACCGCGGTTCAAGCACACACCGCCGAGTTCGGATTTATCTACGATGAGTACGCTTTGGCCGAGTTGGGCAGCGCGAATCGCTGCCACGTAACCGCCAGGGCCTGCCCCAATAACCAAAGTGTCAATGTTCAAAGATGCGTCTCCTACTACCATTTCCGGTTACACCTCCATAACAAGCAACTCAGGGTTAGCAAGCAGTTGCTTGATGTAGTTCATAAAGTTTTGAGCTGTCGCGCCGTCGATCAGACGGTGGTCGAAGCTGAGGGACAATGCCATAACTGGCGCTGCCACGATTTCGCCGTTCTTAACAACTGG
>NZ_JMDX01000304.1:0-5821 GCF_000935845.1 Paenibacillus sp. E194 | reverse complement strand
GAATGCGCTTGAAGCCAAGCTGCAAGTTCTGTGCAGTCTGAAGTGCTTCAATGTCCAAATCATACAGGACTTCCAAATGATCGGATACGAATCCGATCGGTGCAGACAGCACCCACTTGGTTCCCTCGTCCGCAACAGTGGACAGCGTGTCTAATATATCTGGGCCGAGCCATGGTGTTGCAGTCTGGCCTGCACTTTGCCATGTAAAGCGCCATTGACCATCCTTCAGGCCACACTGCTTAGCTATAGCTGCAGCCGTTGCATTCAATTCATCTGGATACGGATCGTTCATCTCCAGTATTCGTGCCGGTAAGCTATGGGCGCTGAACAGCACCTCAATCGCTTCACGATCCGCTCCTTCCTGTACGAATGCATCCAGCTGCTCATTCACTCGCTCCGCAAGCGCATCAATAAGTTCCGGATGCAGATGATAGCTATTCACACATTTCATCTGGATACCGTGCTTCTCCGCCTCTTCCTGAGCACGTTTATTGTAGCTGCCGACACTCATCACGGAGTAATGCGGAGCCAGTACAATACTGACGGCCTCCGTAATACCATCGTGCGCCATTGCTGCTACGCCGTCTTCTATATAAGGCTGAACATGCTTCAACCCTTGATAGCACATATACTGTACATTTGTATTTTCCGTGAGTCGATCCAAAGCAAGCTGCAAGCCAGCGACTTGGCGATCCGTATGCTCACGAAGTGGAAATACACCGCCTACAATTGCTTCATAGCGCTCTTGTAGTTCAGCAAGCTGCTCGGCAGAAGGCGGATTACCTCTCCGGATGTGCGTGTAATAGGGTTCGATTTCTTCCATGCTGCGTGGTGTCCCGTAAGACATGACGAGGACGCCTACTCTTCTCTTACTCATGCGCCACCTCCATCGTGATTTACTGCCAAGTTCTATTTACGAGAAGCAATGGCTTCAGCCGAGTACGAGTGAACAAATTCCGTTAATTGCTTCAGCTTGTCTAGCGATGCCTCTGGGAATAGTCCGTGTCCAAGGTTGAATATATAACCTGGCTCCTTCACGCCTTCGTCTATAATATGAGCCGCTTCACGTTGAATAATGTCCATCGGACCGGTCAGCAGGTACGGATCAAGATTGCCTTGCACCGCATATTTGCCAGCCAAGCGCTTGCGACCTTCTGCAATCGACACACGCCAATCCAGTCCGATCACATCAGCCTTCAGCTCATGCAAATACGGCAGCAGCTCACCTGAGCTAACGCCTGGGAAGTAGATGCTTGGCACACCCAAATCAGATAATTCAGAATATATCCGTTCCATAACAGGGAGGACATATCTCACGTAATCACGTGGCGACAAGGAGCCCACCCAGCTGTCAAATAACTGGAATGCCTTGCCCCCATTCGCAATCTGAGCACGAATATAGCGAATAACCATATCGCCCAGCTTGTCCATAAGAGCGAACCATACTTCCGGCGCTTCATACATCATCGTCTTCGTCCGAATATAGGACTTCGATGGCCGTCCCTCAATGAGATAGCTCGCAATCGTGAACGGTGCTCCCGTAAATGTAATCAACGGTACGTTCAGCTCCGCGTCCAGTATCCGAATTGTCTCGAGAATATGCCCAAGATCTCCTTCTGGATCAACTGGCTTCAAGCGCTCAACATCCTTAGCAGTGCGGATCGGATTATGAATAACTGGACCAACCTGCGCTACAATATCGAAATCAATACCCATCGATGCGACTGGATTCATGATGTCTGAATAGAGGATAGCGGCGTCGACACCAAGCTTCTTCACTGGCATCATCGTCACTTCCGCAGCCAAGTCTGGCTGGCGGCATATTTCAAGTAAGCTGTACTTCTCCTTAATCTTGCGATACTCCGGATCATAGCGACCCGCCTGGCGCATATACCATACTGGCAAGCGATCTACTGATTGTTTGCGGCATGCGCGGATAAAACGATCATTATAAGTCATAGATACCCTCCGAACGAACGGTATTGTGCAAATTGTTACAACCTGACGCTTCCATTATGCCCGTTTTCCAGAACGACCACAACCAGACCATCTCTCGAAGCTATGACAATCTGTTGACAATCGACGTCCGGAAATGAACAGACTTTGACATTTTATCATACATGCCCCTCCTTTGCCGATATTCCACCACTTCTCTGCATTCATTCTGCGTATTCAAATTTGAACATCGACTCATTCGAGACAACCTTACCTTCATAAAATTTATAATGTTGCACATCATATGCTCATGGATTAGGGACACATAGGAGGGACAGCACTTATGGACTGGCTTCAGCAGCTGAATGATGCGTTTCATGATTGCGATGACTTAACCGTGCGTTCTTATGCTGACGGAGAAGTAACGCTATATTACTTTGACCGCCTACTTGATGGAAGGCAATTCCAACAAATTGTCACCTCTTTCTTCGAGGATAATCCAACTGATGTGAGCATTATGCGAATGTTGTCCACATGGCAAGCCGTCAATGAGCCAAGCCCAGCAGCAAGCGAACGCTGTTTCATCACTTCCGTATTGGAAGGTCAGATTGGTGCGGTATACCGTTCAAAACTATATACCGTAGCCTCTGGGGGCGCCCCGACTAGACCCATTGGCGTTACAGAGCGAGAAACCTTAATCACGGGCCCACACGACGCCTTCATCGAAGATGCGTGCACCAACATCGCTCTCTTGCGACAGCGTTTGCGCACAACTCACCTCAAAGTGAAGCAAATAGGCATCGGACACAATTGTACTCAATACGTTTACCTGGTTTACATGGAAGGGAAAGTGGATAAGTCCTCACTTAAGGAAATCAATCGCCGACTGCAGTTCCTTCAAATTGATGAAGTGATGGATGGAAATACAGTTGCAAAATATTTGGAGAATTCGCCGTACTCATTTTTCCCGCAGTGGTACGATACAGAACGGCCTGATGCAATTGCTAGTTGTCTATCGCTTGGCAAAATTGCGCTAATTACTGATAACAGCCCTTCCGTGATGGCGGCTCCTGCACGTTTCTTGGAATTTTTCGCATCAACAGGGGATGCATATGAGAGATGGCATTTCAGCGTTTTTATTCGCTTCCTGCGTTTAGCTGCCTTCATGCTTTCTATTATGTTTAGTGCTTTTTATGTGGCAGTTACAACCTATCACTATCAATTCATTCCGGCTACATTGCTGAAGACCATTGTTAGCTCACGCTCGTCTGTTCCCTTCGACCCGATGATTGAGGCGCTGCTGATGGAATTTGTCATCGAGCTGCTTCGAGAAGCAGGAGTCCGGCTGCCGACGAAGATTGGACAGACTATCGGTATCGTAGGCGGTCTCGTTATTGGACAAGCTGTTGTTCAAGCTGGACTAGCCGGGAATGTACTTATCGTCTCTGTTGCGGCCGGAGCACTCTCCTCCTTCATCGTGCCGAATTATACCATGGAGACCTCACTGCGCCTGCTGCGCTTTGTTGCGATTCTGTTAGCCGGCTTCCTTGGCTACTTCGGGCTGATGGTGTTTTCCATCGTCTTCATTGTGCACCTATGCCATCTGCGCAGTATCAATCGGGAGTATATCTCCTTAAATGGAGTGCCCTTTTATATGTTCTTGACACGATCCCTAATGCCGCAATCTGTGGCGCATCCAGCAACTGATGTTGTGGCGGGTGACGGAAATAAACATGAGATGAAATCGGAGGTGCAGCCTTGTCACCAACATGCAAAGCCTGGGGAGTAGGTATTCTCATCTATATGGCGCAGCGCGGGGTTATGTTTTTTCAATTGCCTAACCTTATGGCACAGCAATTTGGAACGAACAGCTGGATTATGATTCCGGTTTTTTACTTGCTGTCTCTGCTTCACATTATCGTGATGTACTATGGGATGCGAAGACAAGAATTTCGATCCATCCCTCAGCTCATAACGGAGCAGCTGCCTAAGTATGTGGCTGTCCCTCTTCTCACCTTTATTGGCATCCAGTTCATTAGCATCGTGTATATTGTGATTCACTCCTACACCCTTGTATTTCAATATACGAACGACACTTCTGTGAGCATCAATACACTGAGCTTAATCGTATTGGGGACGGCGTTATATTGTGCATGGCTCGGCCCTTATACGATGTCCAAAGCTTCTATTATTTTTCTGGCGCTGACATGCTGGTCTATCGGATTGGAACTGCTGCAGTTCACCGATTTCCAGGTTGCAAGACTTACACCATTTATCTTTTATCAAGCCCAGCCAACAGCAAAAGGCATCGGAGAAATCATGAGTTCGTTCTTCGGGTTTGAGCTATTAATGATGATGGCTCCGCTGCTGGACAACAGGACGAAATGGTTCCGATCCGTGCTCCTATTCAATGGTTTCGTAGCAGCCTACTATTTAATGTACTGCTTGCTAGTCCAGGGCATGCTTCCGCTGCATCAATCCAGTACAATGCGATATCCGGTGCTTCGACTATACGGCGGCTCCCGATTGACAGCACTAGAGAACATAACCGACTTGCTATTTATTTTCATGATGTTCTCAGCTGTTGTCTCTGCCGCGATGTACATATGGAGCGCCTCGCGAGCCATCATGCAATATCAGCTGCAGGATCGCAAACGGCCGGTATTCCTTCTGTTAGGACTGCTGTGTGCGCTGCTTCTGCTTGCTCCCGTTTCAGTTGAACAGTTCAACATGGTTAACGAGATCATCGCTTACGGAGACTGGATTCTTATTTTCACCCTCATCATGCTGTATTGGATACTACCAGTCCGGAATGATAAGACGCGCTCTGCCATGCAGCACGAAGATACGTCCGTGCACGAATCCGCCTGCCCGCAGACGTGAACTGGAGGTTATCACATGAAGGTTATACCCACTAGAAAGCTTGTCTTGGCTGGGATCATCTTGAGTACCTGGATTGCAACAACCGGATGCCAGCAGAAGATTATTGTCAATGAGGCTGGTTTCATTCAGACGATTACCGTCGACACCGGAACGAAACAGCCCTACGAATATGGCATCAGCTTTCCTCAAGAAGCCAATGGAAAAAAGTCAATCATATGGAACACGATTTTGGAAGCACCGGACTTCCAAGGAGCGATGAATCATTTCAATTTATTGACGCAATCTCAGCTCGTGGTTGGACAATTACGCAACATCTTATTCGGCGAAGAGGTCGGGAAACAAACGGTGAATGCCATTCGACATCTCGTCTATGATTCGAAGTTCCCGCTCACCTCTAACCTGCTCATGGTACGGGGCAAGGCGAACTCTATCCTCCAAGCACCGAAGGAAGAGCTGAACCTGCCACTATATCAATTGCTGATGAAGCTTCACAAAAACAAAAATTTAACCTTGTCCTCGCTCTTCAACTTTATCCGAGATGATCTGGATGACGGAATTGAGCCTATCTGTTCGATTGCGAGGTTCGATAATAATAATGTATCTATTCATGGAATGGCATTATTCCGTAATGGAAATTGGGTGGCTACCATACCTGAGGAGGATGTCAACTTCATGCTTACGATGCGTCATAACCGGATGACTGCCCCACTATATATCGCTGAGAAGCATCTCAACACCACCCAGCCGCTCATTATTGAGAACGCTCAAGTCAGAAGGGAAATTCGGGTCCTTCGAACAGATCCCCATCCGGAGGTGGAAATCGCGCTTACCATCAAAGGAGCCACCACCTCTTCATTGAACGAGCTCGGCAACAATAAAGTCGGCACTTCAACAAACATTGCCAATGAGCTTCAGCGCAAGTATGAGCAAGTCATTCACTTTCTGCAGGAAAATCGGACAGATTGCCTCGGAGTAGGCATGCATGTGCGCAATAAAATTGGGT
>NZ_JMDX01000303.1:0-5849 GCF_000935845.1 Paenibacillus sp. E194 | reverse complement strand
ATGCATTAAGTGACAGAGGATCACGCACTTCCACTTTCCTCCGATGACATCTAAGGTCGCTTCCACCGAAATATTATATTTTTTATTGGTTCTGGTGTTCATGAGAAGACCTCCTTTTACTATGGGAACTTTTTAGTGCCTATCGTACTTTTAAGTGCGTACTGGTCAGAAATAATTATTGCCATCATAATAGCATATATAAGTCGATGATTACCACAATCGACTCCAACAAGTTATCAAGTATTACATTCTACTATTTCCCTTACTGGAGGTTATATTTATGACAACGCATTTGCAAGCAACTACGACTCTAAATAACGGAAAGGCTATGCCATGGTTCGGCATTGGCGTATTCAAAGTTGAGGACGGTCCCGAGCTCGTAGACGCGGTCAAAGCTGCTGTCGCTCATGGCTACCGCAGCATCGACACGGCAGCTATCTATGACAACGAGCAAAGCGTAGGTCAGGCTATTCGCGAAGCTCTTCAAGAAACAGGGCTCTCCCGCGAAGACCTCTTCGTCACTTCCAAGGTGTGGAATGCCGATCTCGGCTATGAAGCGACGCTCGCTGCCTATGAGACTAGCTTGAAGAAGCTGGGGCTAGATTATCTCGATCTATACCTGATTCACTGGCCGGTGGCTGGCAAATACAAGGACGCATGGCGTGCGCTCGAAACACTGTACAAGACTGGACGTGTCAAAGCGATTGGTGTCAGCAACTTCCAGATTCATCACCTGGAGGATCTGATGAAAGATGCAGAGATCAAGCCGATGGTGAACCAGGTCGAGCTCCATCCACGACTCAGCCAGCAACCACTGCGCGACTTCTGCGCTCAGAATGACATTCAGATTGAAGCATGGTCGCCTCTGATGCAGGGCCAGCTGCTGGACAACCCGGTACTGCAGGAAATTGGCGGCCGTCACGGCAAATCGATCGCCCAAGTCATTCTGCGCTGGGATCTGCAAAACGGCATCGTAACGATTCCAAAATCGACAAAGGCTCACCGGATCATTGAGAACGCCTCGGTGTTTGACTTCGAGCTGACGAGCGAGGAGATGGCCCGCATCGATGCGCTGAACCAGGATCTGCGGGTTGGACCGGATCCAGACAATTTTGACTTCTAAGCCTGACAAAGCCATATTGAAAAATGCCAATTTCCCCAACTCGGGACTGGTTAGCCTGTTGAGAAATCCTCAACAGGCTTTTATCATTTCCCATTGTCATCCACAGCGTTAATAGGGGATAGACTCCAACAATCGATAGTTCGGGGATGCAGTGAATTCTGCGGGCAGCCTCATTGACGATGCCGGGCAAGCACGTGATCAGAAATGCCCTCTTAGCAAGCAGCAGAGCTCTGTCCTCGCCAAGGGGCATTGTTTGAGGAATTGGATAAGATGAGACAGCGGTGAATATGGGGCTGTAAACCTATTGGTGCCGAGTAGGGGGACTCCCCATACTTGTGTCTGGATTCGAAGCTTGGGAGGCGGCGATGTTCAAGTAAGCCTGCATGCGGTTCTTCACCTCTGCACGAATCAAGCCGCGCAGCATGTAGAACGAATGTTGATAGCCTCGGCATACGTATTGGACACGAATCCCATGTTCAAGCCGTTCCTCCTCATACACTTTAATGCCGCGGTTGCGAAACTGTTTGCGCAGGCGGTACAGATCGAGAGAAGCATTATCTTGTGCTTGTCTTAGACATTGTGTGTAGATGTCGGCCATCTTCAAATTAGAGGCTCCAATCCGTTCAATGTCACGTTCCAGCACATCCAAGATTAGCGTTTGAATAATATATTGCTTGACAATGTAGGCATCTTCTCCGTTGTGGGGGGGAGAGCCGTTCGATGCGAATGGTGTACCCATGCGCGTTCTTCCTCCTTGTATATATCACGTGTATGCCATATGCATGGCCTCATGTCGTGTGAGGCATGAGATATCTATTTAAAAAGAGTGAATGGAGAACCCTTGTTCTTATTATATTCATAATACCGAACAAATATTCGCATTTCAACAACCAAACGTGGTCAAAAGGGAGAGAAATCGGTACAATAGGTACAACATACGTGCGAAATGCGGCAGCATTCATAGACGGAACGGCAATAAGGGGGGCAATCAAAAATGATTATGACACTGCATCGGGGAGAAGTTTTATTTCGACAAGGGGATCCAGGAACGTATTTGTACCGCATTATAAGCGGGTTGTGCAAGGTTACACGCTTGCATGAGAACGGCAATATTATTTTGTTCAACCTCGTATACACGGGCGAAATCGTCCCGCATCATTCCTTAATCACGCCGAAGGAATGTCACGGAACAGCGATCGCGATGGTTAAGACGGTGGTGGAACGGATTCCGGCTGAGGAGTGGTATGAAGGCTTGCGGCAGCAGCCGGACAAGGCGCTGGATGTTGCGAAGCTGCTTCAAGATAAGCTGCGTTTCATGCAGCAGCGCATTGATCATTTGACTATCGGGACACCGAGCGAACGATTAGAGCTGTTGTCAGCATGGCTGAGAAGCTATGCGGATACGATGCCTATTACCGAATTATTGACACAAGAGGAAATCGGCCAATTTATTGGTGTGCGGCGGGAAACGGTAAATCGGCTTCTTCGTCAGGATCAACACGGGTAGAATGGATAACACGCATGATTGGAATTACATAAACATGCGCAAGCTATCCGAAGCTGACAAGCGCTGTGCCGTAAGGGCTCGCGCGGGTGCTAGATATAGATGTATGTAATAAAGATATAGGATGGGATTTCAAATGCCACCCAAGTGTGCTTTAATAGGAGGATCATTTTGAATCCTGTAATCATATCGGAGGGGCTATATGTTGCTTGAGACGAAACGCTGTACACTTACCAAGCTGCATGCAAGTGACTATGATAACGTAAGACGGCTGTATGTGAACGAGGAGGTACGCAAATATCTAGGCGGGGCATGGACAGAGGAAGAGGCGATTACAGGCAGCTTCCGCAGGATGCTTGCTTCTCAGGGAGGAGCCTCGTTCTGGATCATTAGAGAAAAGCAAACGAATGCGTTTATCGGGTTGATTTCTCTGGATACGCACCATGATGGCGTCAGTACGGAGGTATCTTATGAGCTGCTGCCTGAATGGTGGGGCTCTGGATATGCGGCAGAGACAGTTACAGCAGTGATTGATTACGCATTTCGCGAACTAGGATTGCCTGAAGTGATCGCCGAAACACAAGCTGCGAACAAGGCCTCATGCAGGCTCTTGGAACGAATCGGCATGAGCTTTCGGGATACGGTGCAAAGATTTGGCGAACAGCAAGCGATATACGGCATCACCAACAGAGAGATCGTATCGTAAGCGAACAGAAACGGAGCTCAGCACTCGTTCTTTATCATTTGACATTCATTCCTATACCGCCAACAAAGCCAAGGTGTACAGAGAATTAGATCTGTCACATCTTGGCTTAAATTATGTACATGGGACATTCCTGCTCTCACATACAAGTAAGAGATTGAGTAATGCGAACATGAATGCAAGGAGGCGTAAAGAGTGTCATGGAACACGAATTACAGCGAAATTTAGCTTCAGAAGATCTGCCTCCGGTTGGACAGCAAGAGAGAAGCGGCTGTTGTCCGACGGAACAGGCTGTGCCGCAGGAGCGTGTATATTTCCCGTTCCGAAGTCCGTGTGACCCCTGTCCGCCACTGCCTTATTCCGTCTTTGTCGTACCCATCAACCAGTTCATTACGTTCCAGCCGCCTAATCTCCCACAGTTCCCACCTGCGCAGGCACTACGTTGTGGAACCTTATGGCCTGCCCTATACAGCCCGTACCATTCCCGCAGAAACCAGCGAGGGGAGGAAGAAACTTGACGATGAGTGTACATCCTTATCAAACCGAGGAATACCGTCGAAGCTTGGAACAGCTGCAAGTAATCGACTTCGTATTATTGGAGCTGAATCTGTACTTGGACACTCATCCAGGAGATCTGCAGGCGATTCAGCAGTTCAATTACTACGTCAGTGAGCGAATGAAGGTTGCCCATCAGTTCCAAGAGCAGTATGGCCCGCTTATGAATTTCGGCCATTCTTATTCGGGCTGTCCATTTACATGGGCTACCACGCCTTGGCCATGGCAGGTTTAGCCGTGTGTCGTCAGGCGGCAAATAACTTGATGGACAGGAGGGGACGCGGAATTGTGGATCTATGAGAAGAAGCTGCAGTATCCAGTGCGTGTTAGCAAGTGTGATCCTCGCATGGCGAAGCTGTTGATGGAGCAATATGGGGGGGCGGATGGCGAGCTGGCAGCGGCACTGCGCTACTTGAACCAACGGTATACGATACCGGATAAAGTAATTGGGTTGTTGACAGATATTGGAACTGAGGAGTTTGCTCACCTCGAAATGATCGCCACGATGGTATATAAGCTGACGAAGGATGCAACACCGCGGCAACTGGAGGATGCAGGACTGGGGCCTCATTTTGTAGCGCATGAGAAAGCGCTGTTCTACAGCAATGCGGCTGGTGATCCATGGACGGCGACCTACATACAGGCCAAGGGCGACCCGATAGCTGATCTGTATGAGGATATTGCGGCAGAAGAGAAGGCGCGTGCTACGTACCAATGGTTAATCGACATGACGGATGATGTCGACTTGCAGGATGGATTGAAGTTCCTGCGTGAGAGGGAAGTCGTGCACTCCTTGCGCTTCCGGGAGGCTGTTGAGATCTTGAAGGAAGAGCGGGAGCTGAGAAAAGTATTCTAATTCCCGCAGTTGTGTATAGAGAATGTTGAGAAATTCGGATAACGTACATGAAGAAGGGACACCCTTGCTGAACGCAAGAAGTGTCCCTTCTGTCGTCATTGCGGTTTAAACTTCTAAGGAGCCTGCTGGGCCGAAGTATTCGTAGTGAATACGCTCAGGAGAAACTCCAAGCTGCTTCACTGCTCGATAGATGGCCTTCATGAATGGTTCAGGGCCGCAGAAGTAAATGTCGGCATCCTCCCATACGGAAGCGGGAACGATGGAGCTAAGCCACTGCGCGTCCACGAAGCCGATGTGAGCAGAAGCTTCTGCCTCGCTGCCTTTCTCATAACAGAAGAAAGTATGGATATGGCTATGCTGAGCGGCCAGATCATTCATTTCTTGACCAAAAGCATGCGCCGCTTGATTGCGCGAAGCATGAATCGAATAGACATCCCGCTTCGGTTCTGCTGCCGCCAGCGTGTGCAGCATGCTGAGAAGAGGTGTCTGCCCAACACCGCCGCCAATCAGCACAACTGGGGCCATACCTGACTTCAATGTGAAGTCGCCAGCAGGTGCAGTCGCTTCGATGACATCACCTACTTGCACCTCGTCATGCAGATAGGTGGAGACGATGCCAGCAGGTGCATGTTCGCCTCCGCTCTCGCGCTTCACGCTAATGCGGTAAGTCTCGGATTGAGGGGCTTGGGACAAGCTGTAATGGCGATAATGGGTATTCTCATGTCCCTCCGGCTGAACTCGAACCGTTAAATATTGGCCAGGAAGGAAGGAGGAGATTGGCTGTCCGTCCTCAGGCTTCAAGTAGAAGGAGGTGATCATGTCGCTTTCCTCCACTTTGCGGACAACGAGGAAGCGTCGCACATCTGACCAGCCGCCGATTTGCTGTTCGGCTTCCTGGTACATTTCTGCCTCTACCTGAATAAATACGTCGGCAATAACGCCATATGCTTCTGCCCAGGCTTCAATAATGTCATCAGTAGCAGCTTCGCCTAGTACATCCTTGATAGCAAGCAGGAGATGCTTGCCGACAATCGGATAGTGCTCTGGCTTGATGTTAAGTGCCCGGTGCTTCTGGGCAATTTGGCGTACGACTGGCAAGATTGTCTCC
>NZ_JMDX01000302.1:0-5893 GCF_000935845.1 Paenibacillus sp. E194 | reverse complement strand
AGACGCGCTTATCACTCTTTTGCGGGAAATCGAACAATATGTGTATCGAACTGCTTATTACATACTGAATAATGAGCAGGATGCACTGGACGCGTCCCAAGAGGCCTTAATCCGGATATATACTAAAATTCAATCGTATGAGGAGAAAGCACAGTTCAAGACTTGGGTACAGCGCATCGTGACGAATATTTGCATCGACAAATTCCGCCGCACGAAGCCGACTGTATCGATAGAGGAGCATAATCTCACATTCCTTGGCAATGAAAGCGTAGAGAGGAATGTCCTATCCTCCCATGCAGCGCAGGATATACGAGAAGCGATTGACCAACTGCCGGAACATCACCGTGCTGTCGTTGTTCTTCGCTACTTGCAAGATTTCTCGTATAACGAAATTGCTGATAGCTTGAACTTGCCTCTCAATACGGTGAAATCATATCTATTCCGCGCCAGACAACAGCTGCAGACTATGCTGCAAGATTACGAGAAAGGTGGTGTGCGAGGATGAACTGTTCAGAGGTGATGGAACTTATGCAGCGGAAATTGGATGGAGACTTGAATGATTCGGAACAGCACCTTCTGACTGAGCATATTAACCATTGCCCCGCCTGCAGTGAGATGGCTAGGCGATTGGAACGGCTCCATACGGAATTAGCTCAGCTGCCTAAGGTCGAGCCGAAATTCAGCCTAGTTGATGCGATTATGCCAGCGCTGGATATCATTGATCGAGATGAGCAGCTTGCTGCGGTCGAACCAAATGTAGAAGCATATCCACAAGAGGCTGTGTCAGCGGGCCATGCAGCAACTGGATCGCCTATCAAGCCGCGTATCGTTAAGGAAACTGCGACACCTCAACCAACTAAGCAACGCTGGTTCGAACGAATCCGCTGGCGTGCGACCAGCGCTGTCATCGCAGCAGGGCTTGTGCTTGGTCTATTTATTGTCAACTTCAAGCCGCCTACAGTGGAACAGGCTGGCGACTTCAGTGAACTTGGGAACGAGCAGCTAATGAAGACCGAGACTGCAGACAGATCCGATAGTTCTCAAGTTACGAAATCCGAATCCAGCTCTCCGATGAAGGAGAAACCGTCGAATAACGATCCGCAAAACAATCCAACCGAACCTTCTTCATATGCGACAACAGAGGGAACGGGAGAAGCGGATAAGGAGAAGTCTGCGCAAGATAGACAGAAGGAAATGAAAGACTCGTCCCAACAGAAGATCGGCATTCCAACACCAAAGGATGTGGAGTCGAAAGAAAGCACTTCTCATCCTAAGAAGGGTCAGGAGACAGTTTCAGCAGATCGTTCTGTGACAGGTGGACAGACGCGAACAAGACCGGATGCAGACAAACAGCCGCCAAATCAAGATGGGCAGAAACAAGATGCGAAGAAGGATCCGCAGCAGAAGGATACAGAACAAGTTCTAGCAGAAGAGCCGCCGAAAGAGCCTCAGAAGGATGGAAGCGATAAGATGCCAGAACAGAAGGAAATTAATTCCTTTGTTGGGCCTTCTATCACATCTGTAGCTGAAGCGACGGCACCGAACGGCAGCCTTATGGCGACATGGGACAATGGACAGCTGCTGCTCTATAAGCTAAATGGTCAGGAGCGAACGAAGCTGCAGACGATTGCTGTAGCAGAGAAGCCATCTGAGCTAATCTGGTCGGCAGATAGCTCGAAGCTGACAGTTGTCTCATCCGGAGAAGATGGGAAATCGAGTAAGCTCCAGTATGAACTGAAGAATGATACGCTCGAGCCGATTGTGGACGCAGGGAATCCAGCGGAGAAAGAAGTCATTCAAGGCTCAATTCAACAATCGCAATAAAAAGGGCTTACATGCAGGGCTATCATGCACACATTGTTACGTCCTTGCGTATAGTATGGTATCAAGAAGACAGAATGCTTTCCCGTACGTCGAATGACCATTTGTACCGGAGTTTCTAGAGCTTCGTGGCAAATGTTTATTATAGATGTTAGGGGACAAAGGGACTCGCGCAACAGTGATGTTGTGCCAGTCCCTTTGTTTTTGTGTCAAAGTCTGCTATGATGAGGTTCGTTATATCGTAAGGGGAGGCTAGCAATTTGGTAGATATTAAAGCAGCCGTCAAGGAAATTAAGCGCGGCTTTCCGCGCTCCATCTATATTCTGTATGGTACTGAAAAATATCGGATTCAGGAGTTCGTACAATTCTTAATAGAGCATGCAGTCGGAGAAGATAATCGTGAATTAGCAATTATGAAGATGGATACTTCGGAACACCCGGTTGAGGCAGTCGTCGCAGAGGCGGAGACGATGCCGTTTCTAGTACCGCGCAAATGTATTCTTGTAAAGGATTCGTCGGTATTCGCATCTGGGAAGGATGGCAAGATTGAGCATCAGACGGAGCGATTGCTTGAGTACATGGATAATCCAATGGACACGAGCATTGTTGTATTTCTCGTGCAGGCGGACAAGCTGGATGAACGGAAGAAGACGGTTAAGAAAGCCAAGACAGCTGGAGCAGTGCTTCCTTTCTTGCCGCTTAGCGCAGACGAACTGACGATGTGGGTTCGCAAGGAAGCGGAGAAGCACGAGTGTGCGATCGAGGATGAGGCAATCCGTGCGATTCTGAACAGTGCAGGGACGAATTTGCAGTCATTGTCGGCTGAAATTGAGAAGTGTTGCCTGTTCACGGGGAGAGGCGGAACGGTTGTGGTAGAGACCATCCACTCCTTGATTGCCAAAAACACAGAACAGAATGTATTTCAGCTTGTTGAGGATATTATCAAACGGCGAGCGGATCAGGCGCTCGATACGCTACACGAATTGTTGAAGCAGAAAGAAGAGCCTATTAAGATTATGGCGCTTATCGTACGGCAATTGCGAATTATGGTACAGGTGAAGGAACTGACGAGCCGCAGCTTCAGTCAGCAGCAGGCAGCTTCCCAACTTGGGCTGCATCCATACGCCGTCAAAATGGCTTACGAGCAAGCGCGTGACTATGATGGAAATAAGCTGACGCAATGGATAGCGGAGGCGGCAGAGCTCGACTATGAAATGAAGTCAGGCCGAGTAGAGAAGGTGTTGGGCTTGGAGCTGTTCATTATGCGGATGTCTAAAGGAATAGCAAGAATACAAAAAGAAACCAGAAGATGAACGCCTTGGCGTTCATCTTCTGGTTTCTTCGCTTCTAGCTAAGTATGAAAAGGCTCCAGCTTACGCTTGTGCAAGCAGAGCGTTCAATTTCGTCGCCAAGCGAGACTTTTTGCGGGAAGCCGCGTTTTTGTGCACCAAGCCTTTTGTCACAGCTTTATCCAATTTCTTGGAAGCCAAAGCGACAGCAGCTGTAGCTGTTTCTGCTTCGTTGTTAGCCAAAGCAGTGTCAGCAGCTTTAACAGCTGTGCGAAGTGCAGATTTTTGAGAAGCGTTCAACAGACGGCGCTTGTCGTTTGTTTTAACGCGTTTAACAGCGGATTTAATGTTTGGCATTGATTTCACCTCCGTTGCATCGTAGTGCGACAACAGAATCCAATTCCCTCGTTCATAAGAAAAATAGATTCACAACTTAAAGTATTCTATCACGCCACAACATAAAAAGCAATACATTTACCATGTTGGTATCGGAATACCCGAACGAAGGGTAAGGAACGTTCAAAGCTCTGTCACCGTTGACTTTTGCTTATATCATGATTCGTATAAGAAATGCGTCTGTGCGCAAAATATACGTTAGAAAATGATGTGCGTAGCGGGAGGCGTTTACCATGACAGCAGATTTGAAATCTTATTCAGTTCGAACCGACTTAGCATTAGAATCGAGAGAAATCGCTCAGCCGGACAGTGCAATTCCAATCCCTGGGGTGTCCGAAGAAGTGGAGGATGTTCGCGGGATTAAAGTAACGAAGATTCATGTTCAGACCGAAGAAGGTTCACGAGCAATTGGCCGTCTTCCAGGACGATATATTACGATTGAAGTACCGGGCTTGCGGCGCAAGGATAGTCAGCTGCAGGATCGAGTGGCAACCAAATTCGCACAATTGTTCGAAGGATTTTTGGCAGAGGTCGGGGTGAACGAAGACTCCAAGGCGCTCATTGTAGGTCTAGGCAACTGGAATGTCACGCCGGATGCGCTTGGTCCACTTGTTGTTGAGAATGTACTTGTTACTCGGCATTACTTCGAAATTATGCCGGATCAAGTAAGTCCCGGGTACCGCGAGGTAAGCGCAGTTGCACCTGGAGTACTTGGAGTAACTGGGATTGAATCAAGCGAAATTGTACAGGGGATTGTAGAACGGACGAAGCCGGATGTCATCATTGCGATAGATGCATTGGCGTCCAAGGCGCTCGAGCGAGTGAACACGACCATCCAAATTGCAGATATCGGTATCCATCCAGGTTCCGGAGTAGGTAATAAGCGACGTGGATTGACGAAGGACATTCTTGGCATACCGTGTATAGCAATAGGAGTGCCAACGGTCTGCTATGCATCCACAATTGTGAATAATGCGATTGATTATATGAAAGAGCATTTCAAGCAGGAAACGAATCAGACGAGAGAAATCCTTGGCATGCTGGATGATATTAACGAACAGGAACGGTTAATGCTCGTCAAGGAAGTGCTTGAGCCGCTCGGTCATGATTTGGTTGTTACGCCAAAGGAAGTGGACGAGTTCATGGAGGATATGGCGAATATTATTGCGAGTGGGTTGAATGCCGCACTGCATGATGCGGTCGATACGGAGAATGTTAATGCGTATACGCATTAAGTCATCCAGAAGTATGACGCGGTCATACAATAGAATAACGCCACGATAATAACGAAAAAGATCGAGTTCTGGCCTCCTTAGTGTGCCTGCACTCGATCTTTTCGCTTGTTCTTTGCCCATCCTATTAGTCGTTATCTTTCTATCAAGAAACGATATCTCATTTCATAGAAGCTACATGGTGATAAAGGGATAAGTGAACATGCTTACTTCGTTGCGACTGCGCTTTGGCCTGTAATCGTTTGACCGAACACAGGATCAATCCCACCTTCAAAACGAATGTGGATCGACATGCCCTCTTCGAATTGTGGTGTATCTGATACTTGGAAATGGATGTGCGGTTCGCTTGAATTGCCTGAATTGCCGCACTCTCCTAGCAGTTGACCTTGCTTGACAACGTCGCCTTTTTTCACAACAACGCTGCCTTTCTTGAAATGAGCAAGCATGCTGTATTCCCCATTGCCATGATCAATGACCACGTAATTCCCCGCCATTTCTTTCTCATTCATGACGCCAACAGGACTATTGTCTGCAATATTGTTCTCAACCCGGACGACTGTTCCGTCTCGCGGAGCTACGACTGGTTGGCCAAATGCGTAGTAGCTTTCATTTTTCGTCGGATCTCCTTTGTAGCTGAATCCATCACGCTCCATAATCAGATCATAGGCATACCGCTGTCCCAATGATTCGTAATGATAGTTCAAGAACTCATTATTGCCGCCCCAGAACACAAACCATTGTCCCACAAAAGGTGGCTTATAGGCTTGTTTGGTTGGATGAAGATCAGACTCCCATTTGTGAAGCGGGTACATTTGTAATGTTACGATCTGATTGCCCGCTATCCCTGTTTGAACTCCTCGCAACCCAGTTGCATCTGTCCATACATAGGATTCAATACCGCTGAAGCTCTTGTGGGCCACAAGGGTGGGACGCTCGCCCTCTTTCCATAGTGCTTGAAGCAGCTTCGGTAGATAACTTTCCGGTATTGCTTCTTTCAGTTCCTTGGACAAATAGCGGTACAATTGCGAGCCGTTTCGTTCTTGAATCCATGTTGAGACCAGTTCAGGCGTTAATATATCTGTTGTTTCTGCTTGTACGGATACGATCTGTCCAGTTATGGACTTCTCAATCTCGGCTGTGCCTCCTGTTTTTGTT
>NZ_JMDX01000301.1:0-5915 GCF_000935845.1 Paenibacillus sp. E194 | reverse complement strand
CTTATGAATTTGTATCGATTGAGGAGCTTGTCCCTCCAGATCATTTGCTTCGCAAAGTAGATAAATATATCGACTTCTCATTCATCGATAAAAAGGTGCGTCCTCTTTACTGTGCGGATAATGGACGACCTGCCATTGACCCAATTGTGTTGTTCAAAATGATCTTTCTTGGTTATTTTTACGGCATTCGTTCAGAACGTCAGCTTGAACGTGAAATTCAAACAAATTTGGCCTATCGCTGGTTTTTAGGACTTGGTTTAACGGATAAAGTACCGGATCACTCCACCATTAGCTGGAATCGTCGTACTCGTTTTAAAGACACGGATATTTTTCAAGATATCTTTGATGAGATTGTGCTTCAAGCCATACAGCACCGTATGGTCGGCGGCCGTGTGCTAATCTCAGATTCTACCCATGTAAAGGCCAACGCTAACAAACATAAGTTTACGAAAGAGCAGGTTTTACAAAATACTCGTGACTATGTTAACGAACTGAACACAGCAGTGGAGGCAGACCGAAAAGCTCACGGAAAAAAGCACTAAAATCCAGAGAGGACGTGATAGAGGAAAAGGAAATTAAGGTGAGCAAGACCGATCCAGACAGTGGTTATATGATTCGAGACGGTAAACCGGAGGGTTTCTTTTATTTAGACCACCGCACAGTAGATCTGAAATACAACATGATTACCGATGTTCATGTCACCCCAGGTAATGTGCACGATTCGATTCCCTATTTATCTCGATTAGATCGTCAGCAAAAACGATTTGGCTTTAAAGTGGAAGCAGTTGCACTTGATTCTGGTTATTTGACTTCACCGATCTGTAAAGGGCTGCAAGAACGAGGGATTTTTGCAGTAATTGCTCACCGAAGATTTCATCCGACGCAAGGGCTATTCCCAAAGTGGAAGTTCACGTATGACGCTCAACAAAACCGTTATATTTGTCCTGCAAAACACGAACTTATTTACCGAACAACAAATCGTGAAGGATATCGGCAATATGCGTCTGATCCGAAGCATTGCAAGAACTGCCCGATGTTGAGCGAATGCACCCGATCTCGTAACCACCGAAAAGTGGTGACTCGACACGTATGGGAAGACAGTAAAGAATGGGTACGGATCAACCGATTAAGTCGATCCGGCAAATATTTATACCGAAGACGGAAAGAAACGATTGAGCGAAGCTTCGCGGATGCCAAAGAGCTCCATGGGTTTCGCTATTGCCGTTTGCGGGGGTTGCAGAACATCAGGGAACAAGCTCTTATGACAGCGGCTGTGCAGAACATGAAGAAGATGGCGATCCACCTGGATCGCCTAGAAAGATGGGGATAACCAGAAGTTTTCCTTCATCCCGAGATCGTAAAAACAAGAGAAACCCTGTGCCTTTTAACAAGGACAGGGTTTCTCAACAATCTGAGGAATGCCAATGAATGGCATTCCTCTTTTTTTGCAACACGTCATCCGAGTCGATATAATGAACATGTATCATAAGAAGATAACATTACATAAGGGTCTCATTGAAGGAGCGTACTCGCACATGATGTTCGGATTTGTTGGTATTCGTGTCATTAAGACAGCGATCGCGTCAATATTGGCGATAATCGTTGCTAACCTTGCAGGAGCAGTGAATCCGCTAGGAGCGGGCTTGCTAGCTATATTAGGAGTGGATGTTACCCGCAAGCGCAGCATAAAGACCGTGTCGGCGCGATTTCTGGCATCGGTTGTCGGCTTGCTGCTAGCTTCATTATTGTTCGGGCTTCTCGGTTTCGAGCTATGGGTGCTGGCTTTATACATATTAGTTGCATTCCCGATTATCGCTAAGCTTAATTTCAAGGAAGGAATCGTGACAAGCTCAGTCGTTGTATTCCATATCTATGGCGCAGGAACCTTAACGCTGCATGGCGTGTTGAACGAAGTGCTTCTGCTGGCCATTGGACTTGGTGCCGCCAGTGTCGTCAATCTGGTGTACATGCCGAATGAAGAGGATAAGCTTGTCCGAATTAAGAAGGAAGTCGATGCTTACTTTTCCCTGATTTTCACACAAATTAGCTCTAATCTGAGGGATACGACCTATGTATGGGATGGACATGAAATTATTGATGCGGATGAAAAAGTAAATGAAGGAATCTTTATTGCCTCGAAGGCATTGGAGAATCGACTCATGCGTACGGATGATATTCACGCCGATGAGCAGTGGCTTATTTATTTCTACATGCGCAAGGCACAGCTGGAAAATGTGCAAGGAATCCTTCAGCTGCTCTCTCAAGTGTATCAATCATTCCCTCAGTGCTATTTAGTAGCAGATGTATTCGATCAATTGAGCGAGGATGTGAAGGAGCCGCATTATACGGGCAAGACAGAACAGCTTCTGAATGATCTGGACGAGGTGTTCCGTCAAATGGATTTGCCTGTTACACGTGGAGAATTTGAAGTGCGTGCAGCCGTCTTGCAAGTAATTCGCGAGCTTCAACAATATTTGAAGATAGCGAAAAGAGATAAGAAACAACTTCGACTTGGCGTGTAACCCGCGTCAGGCCAGCATATGTTCACTCTCAAAAAATGCGTCCACTCTTAAAAAAATGTTGTCACCCTAGACGACTGTCCTGCATACACTTTAATTGAATGATTGTATGGAGGAGGTCCACAGGATGGCAAACACAGAAAAACACCACTGCCGGGAAATCATCACGAAAGCAGTCTGCGGCAAAGGTCGTAAGTTCTCTGTCGTCACACATACCGTCTCTCCGCCTAATCATCCGACAAGCATATTGGGGGCTTGGCTCATAAACCATCAATATGAATCGGTGCGGGCAGGAGACGGCATTGAAGTAATTGGTACTTACGATATCAACATCTGGTATTCATACGACAACAATTCCCAAACTGACGTTGCGAAAGAAACGGTGTCGTATGTAGATCTCGTTCCGTTGTCGTATGTTGATCCGAAGCATCGTTCTTCCACTGTTGAGGTATCTGCGGAAGCAGTTCAGGAACCGAACTGCGTTGAAGCAAGTGTATCTTCGCATGGACGCGGTGTGACTATTCGTGTTGAGCGGGAATTCGTGGTGGAAATGGTTGCAGAGACAAAGGTATGTGTTCTCGTTTGTAAGGACGGGTGCAATGATTTCGAAGACAAGGATTTTGACTTTAGTGTTCAGGATGAGAGCTTCGACGACTTGGAACCGGACTTGACGGATGAGGAGTTGTAATCATCGCCGCAGGCCCTGACCGCTTGCGGCGGTTTCTCATTTCCTATTGAGGATACTCTCAACCAACATGCGCATGGTGGATGAGCTGCTGCAGAACCTGTGCTTACAAACTTGATGATATACCCACAGGATATGCAGTAAAGGAAAGATTGTAGAGGGCGGGAGCCCTCCTTTTTTTTGATTCGTAACAAAAATTCAGTTAATGTTGTTGGTTGGCTTCATAGCTGCGACGGGAATCTAATCAGGAAGCAATCCTATATGCCGGATGCGAAGGAGGAGGCGACATGGGCCGAGACCTTGTTTGTGATGATAGCGTGGTTGTCATAACGGATGATCGGGAAGCCGCCGACATCTGGAAGCAGTATAAAGTGAAGGCGGTCACAAATACCAGATATGTGCGAGCCGGAGCTAGGTTAATTGCCGTTCAGGAGCATGGGAAATTAATCGTATGGTGGAAACGCAGTATGGCACAGCGGGCTCAGATACATATGGACAGAGTAGTACATCATCAGGAAGAAGAGGGCACAATCGTACTCAATCGATATGCTGCGGGTTGGCGCTCAAGCACCATGCGTGAACGCTTGAAGCTATGGGGATTGCCTGTGGCCGAATGGGCTACGTGGGCAGATGAATTGCCGCCGAATTCGGGCCAGCATTACGTTCGTTCCGTATGTTTCTGGGTCAATGGCTGTCGTATCGTTGCTGCCGCACAGAGTTCAACTCCACCGCAGGGTCTTCCCATGTATCGTGCGCTTGATGATTGGTCCAAGCCACCTTATCGCCGGCTTGCCCGGCTGGCTCTGCGAGCTGCATATGCAGTAGGTTGGGACATCGCTGCGGTTACGCTGCGCTGCACACCATCTTCTGCCGTGGAGGGAATGACAGACTTGCCAGCGGGTGTGCTAGATGAGCCCCAGTTGGGTGATGTAATCGTGCATATCGATCCTGTACCGCAGCGAATTCCATCATGGGTACGGGAGAGGTATACTGCAGCATGGCATGAGGAGGCAACCGAGCATTCACGAATTCGGAACAAGGGAACACAACTGAAGCTTGGGATGGATGTAGAATTAATTCTTTATGATGCCCATGCCGAGAAGATCGTCCCCGCTGTTCGGTACTTGCCCAAGGGTGGGGCCGCAGGTTGTGATGCCGTGCGTCTGCAAGGACGTGTCATCTATCCTCTTATGGAGCTTCGTCCGGAACCTGCTGAGCGTCCTGCCCAGCTTGTGGAGCATTTGTGCAGGGCCATGCAGCTTGCAGACCGTATCATTGCAGAGAAGCGTGCTTCGCACTTGCAGGATTCCAAGCTCGTATGGCTGGGTGGATCGCATCCAGTAGGGAAATTCTCGCTCGGAGGGCATATCCATGTTAGTGGAATCTCGTTAACTTCAGACTTGATAAGGGCGTTGGATACTTATGTAGCACTGCCGCTGGCCCTTCTTGAGAATCCAGCGGGTTCAAGAAGGAGGCGTCCAGGGTATGGGACGTATGGGGATGTGCGCGAACATGATCATGGCGGTGAGGGCGGATTTGAATACCGAACACTTCCATGCTTTATCATGACGCCGGCCCTAACGTTAGAGGTACTAACCTTATTCCGTACGGTTGCAGTGGTTTATCCGAAACTGACTAGGCGCGACAGTGTACGTGATGAGGTGATTCAAGCATTCCTGCATGCATATTCGACAAGCCGCGATATTCGCTTCACAGGTACGGACAGTGAACCTATGCGCATACTAGCGCTAGAGCTTATGGACGAATTGCTGGGCGAGGTGAGGAAGAGCAGGAATGAATGGAGAGATGACAGCCTATCGGTGCAGGCCGAGCATGCTATTCAAGCGCTGTCTCATCGTATACGTGCACAATGGATATGGGATGAGCATGAGGATTTGCGAAGTACATGGTTAGGATCGAGTGAGCGGTGACCGCGTGAAATGCGCGTGAGTCCCCGCTCTTTTTTTGATATAATAGAGTTCTACTTATGTTATCGGAGGGTATTTATGGTGAAGCTGACACCGATGATGGAACAATATTTGAGCATCAAGGAGCAGGTTAAGGATGCCTTTTTGTTTTTCCGCCTCGGGGATTTTTACGAGATGTTCTTTGACGATGCGATTCAAGCATCGAAGGAATTGGAGATTACACTGACGGGTAGAGGTAGCAGCGGTGCAGAGGATCGTATCCCAATGTGCGGGGTCCCTTATCATTCGGCAGATAATTATATTCAGCGATTAATTGAAAAGGGATATAAGGTTGCCATCTGTGAACAGGTGGAGGATCCAGCGGAAGCTAAGGGAGTAGTCCGCCGTGAAATCGTCCGGATTGTGACGCCAGGCACAGTTATGGAAGGCAAGCTGATCGACGATAAGTCGAATCATTATCTAGTCTGTCTATCCCAAGGGAGTACCAGCAATGCATTGGCTGCCTGTGATCTGTCCACAGGGGAACTGATTGTTACTTCAGCACCGATCGGGCAATCTTGGCTTATTGATGAGCTGAATGTCTATATGCCGACAGAAGTTATTGGCCATCCTGCATTGCTGCAAGAGGCGGAGCCGCTTACGAAGGCGTGGAATCGTTCTGTTCTGTTTACCGAATGGAGCCGCAAGGATGAAGCATTGGCAAGGCAGCAGTTCGGCGAAGCCGTCTGGACTCGACTTGAGGATGAGCGGCAGCAGGCGCTTGCTATGCTGATGGGGTATTTG
>NZ_JMDX01000300.1:0-5955 GCF_000935845.1 Paenibacillus sp. E194 | reverse complement strand
GGAGCGATAAGCTCGGAGCATGTGAGCCACGGGGCAATAACAGCGGAGCATCGTGAGCCAAGGAGCTATAAGCTCGGAGCATGTGAGCCAAGGAGCGATAAGCTCGGCGCATCGTGAGCCACGGGGCAATAACAGCGGAGCACGTAAGCCAAGGAGCAATAGGCCCAGAGCACGTAAGCCAAGGAGCGATAAGCTCGGAGCACGTGAGCCTTGGGGTGATAACGCCAGAACATTGTACGTTCTCGTCTATTCGTACTACATCGACGAGAACCTCTGCACTACAGCAATTCGGGATGTCTTCTTTCGCTTTCCGTGAACTAGATGAGAAGATTGAGTTAACGATACAATTCGAAGAAGCCTATCCGCATGAAAACTATGTATTTGTCGCAATGACCAACCATTCTTCTTGTTATGCAGTTCTGAAGTCGCAGTTCGCGGATCATGTCGTCATTGAAATTATCCGTATACGCATCGGTCCACAACCGGAAGGATCCGTGTCGTGGATCGTAATTGGATAGCTTAAGAACACTTCGCAAATAACGATTCGTGATTATGGGTAACCGTCAGTGCCAACATGGCTCTGGCGGTTATTCACCCACGTATTTCAGCCGTTTCTCCCAGCTAATCCCTCGTGTATGTACAGATGCCGTTACAACTTATCAGGTAGGCACATACAATGTGGTGGTTAAACAGGCATAACTGTCCTAGGGGGTGAAGCGAATTGCGGAGAGTGAAACTGCGTAGGCGGCGACTCCGTTCTACAAAAAAGCGTAAACGGAGAATGCGCAGATGGAGTCCCAAGATAAAAATACCTGCACATTCTTATCCGGTCTTATCCGTGATCATTCCTGTCTTAAATGAACGACGCACGCTGTCAAAAGTCATTGAACAGGCTGCCCGAGTCCATCCAAGGACAGAAGTTATCGTGGTATCGAACGGCAGTACAGACGGATCAGATCGGATTGCTGAGTCAATGGGAGCCCGGGTGCTCCGATATGATCATCCATTAGGGCATGACATAGGTCGAACCGTCGGGGCACAGGCAGCTCGGGGGAATATTTTATTATTCTTGGATGGCGATATGGTGATCGCATCCTCGAAGCTCCGACCTTATATACAGAAGGTTGAAGAAGGCAAAGACATTGTACTTAATGACTATTCAGGACCTGTGAATCGCCATGAAGTGCATCAGGTCGTCTTGGCCAAGCATGCACTTAACGCGCTACTATCACGTCCTGACTTGAAGGGGGCATCAATGACAGCGGTGCCCCATGTCATTAGCCGTCGGGGATTGGAAGTTATCGGAGCGGATGCGTTGTCCGTACCGCCGCTCGCTCAGGCCATGGCCATCAACAAAGGGCTCGTTGTCACGACCGCTCCTTCCATCGATGTAGGGAAATTGAACCGAATTCGCACCAAAGGGCATATAGCGGATCCATTAGAACAGCTTATCAATGACGATCATATGCGGGCAGTTTGCTGGTTGCTCGAACAGGCTGGAGATCGTGGTGGACATACTGACTTGACTAGACAACGATGGCGGGTGAATTAAGTGAAACTAAGGAGAAAGCGACAACGGCGCATCAAGATACGACGTAGAACTCGGCAAGTATACAGCGTGGCCAGTCGGCGGCGACGCAAAAAAATCCGCCAGCGGAAACCCCAACGGAGGACGAGGAGGAAGCCTCGCCCAATTGCTCCGAAGGTTAGTATCACGGCTGTTCCCCGCGTCCCACGGGAAATGTGCATGGAGGCCTCAAGGGCTGGACAGGTGCAAGGCGTCGAATTCGCCATGCAACAAGAAGTGTCGACAGAAGTCCCGCGCCCAATCGTCAAGAATGAGATGCAGAGGCGGTTTGCATCGTTTATGGAGCCGTATCGCCCCATCCTGCGGCACTTTGAGTGGGTAAGGGCTATGGCTGAATCGTTCCGAGACGGGTTCGTACAGAGTCGTTTCCCTCAGGCTGCAGATGCGGTGCTTGTGCCGACAATGAAGCGAGTAGACGTCGTGCTCAGCGCATGCAATGAGGAGAGAAGCATTGGAGCCGTTCTGCAGCAATTGCAGCAATTGTCGCTAAATGATCTCTTTGTCATCATCAATGGTTCCAAAGACGACACGCTGAAAGTCGCCAAAGAGCAGGCCCAGGAGGCAACCATTGTTCATTATACCGATCCGTTAGGGCACGATATAGGCCGCTCAATAGGGGCAAGGCTGTCGGACGCAGATATTGTATTGTTTATGGATGGGGACTTTCCAGTACCTGCTGATAAATTGGCTCCGTTCATATGGGCAATTGAGACGGGGGTCGATGTTGCACTGAATAATATTACTCCATTACTTCATCATTTCGGTCAGCAGGATGGAATTACACATTGCAAGCAATGGCTCAATCGCTGCTTGGGGAGAGAAGATCTGTATGCGAACTCAATGACAGCAGTTCCTCATGCCCTTAGCCGCCATGCCATAGAGACGGTGGGTGAAGAGGCGCTCTGTGTTCCACCCAAGGCGCAGGCACTTGGCTATCGTACGGGGGCTCCATGTTCAGGCCGTACAGGTCGTGGACGTCATTCATAATAACCGAATTAGACAATCGAATGTTGGAGCAAGCAATCCGGTTGCCACATTAATTCTTGGCGATCACATGGAAGCATTCCAGGCGCTAATGATGGAGAGGGATACAGTTCGAACAGACAATGTGGAGCGTGAGCGCATTGCCAGGGGGAGAAATGTTGGCTGAAGAAATCATATCCGTATCCGCGCACCAGTATGATCATATCAACATATAATGCGCGCAAGTAACGGATAAATGTGTGAGATCAAGTATCGAACACATATGTTCATGTAGGGAGGATGTACGTCATGAAGGGCATCATATTGGCTGGGGGGACTGGAACCCGTCTTTATCCACTGACCAAGCTAATGAATAAGCACTTAATACCTGTGGGCAAACACCCCATGGTCAG
Organism: Paenibacillus sp. E194; assembly: GCF_000935845.1. NCBI lineage: Bacteria > Bacillati > Bacillota > Bacilli > Caryophanales > Paenibacillaceae > Paenibacillus > Paenibacillus sp. E194. The sequence goes on along the minus strand of NZ_JMDX01000300.1, from coordinate 2,991 downwards.
CTATGGAATAGAACGATTGCGCTCAGCGGGCATAACCGATATTTTCATGGTGATTGGTAAAATGTCTGCTTCGTTGTATACCGAATATTACGGCAGCGGCCAGTCTATGGGAGTGCGCATTACGTATGCAATTCAGGAGGAAGCAGGGGGCATCGCGCAGGCGCTGTCGTTGGCAGAGCCCTATTTGACGCGGGATGAGAAGTTTGTTGTGTTGCTTGGCGATAATTTATTTTTGGACAATTTAACCCCTTATGTAGAAGCGTTTCATCAACAAGATGCTGGAGAGGCCCGTATTCTACTCAAAAAAGTCAAGGATCCGCATCGATACGGCGTCCCTAAATTCGATAGCGAGCATCAAGATCGAATAGCATGCATTGTAGAAAAGCCAAAAAGCCCCCCATCATCCTATTGTGTCACTGGCATATACATGTACGATACTCAAGTGTTCAAACATATTCGTGCAATTGAGCCATCCGCGCGAGGGGAACTGGAAATTACCGACGTGAACAACTGCTACGCGCAAGCTGGCAAGCTGCAATACAATACGCTTCAGCAATGGTGGATCGATGCAGGTACATTCGATTCCTTGTCAGAGGCTTCGCAGCAATTGTGGGAGGTGCGGTTGTGACGCATTTGCTCGTAACCGGCGGCATGGGATTTATCGGAAGCAACTTTATTTTATATATGCTCTCTCAATATGAGGGATTGCGCATTACGAATTTGGATGCACTCACTTACGCTGGCAACCCAGATAATGTGGGGGACGTTGTAACATCCGGTCGTTATCGTTTTATTAAAGCGGACATTACAGATCAGGCGCGTCTCAAGCAGATCTTTGCGGAGACGGCGTATGATGCGGTTGTCCATTTCGCGGCCGAGTCCCATGTTGATCGCAGCATTTCTGATCCAGAGGCATTTGTTCGTGCGAATGTATTCGGAACACTTCAGCTGCTGGAAGCTGCGAAGCGTCACCAGATCTCGAAGTTCATTCATGTATCTACGGATGAAGTATATGGATCGCTAGGCAATACAGGTTATTTCACAGAAGAGTCTCCATTGGCGCCGAACAGCCCCTATTCTGCATCGAAAGCGGGATCTGACATGCTTGTGCGAGCTTATGCACATACGTATGGAATGCCTGTCGTAATTACTCGATGCTCCAATAATTATGGGCCAAGACAGTTCCCAGAGAAGCTTATCCCGACGATTATCCTGCGTGCATTGCATGATGAACCGATTCCTGTATATGGTGACGGGTTGTACGTGCGGGATTGGCTGTATGTTACAGACCATTGTGCGGCAATTGATGCGGCATTGAGAGCGGGCAAGGCAGGGGAAGTCTATAACATTGGCGGGCATAATGAGCGTACGAATATTGATATCGTGAAGATGATTCTTCAAGTGCTGGATAAACCGGAATCACTCATCTCCTTTACCTCAGATCGTCCTGGACACGACAAGCGTTATGCCATTGACCCAGCAAAAAGTGAGCGTGAGTTGGGCTGGCGCCCAACCGTCAATCTGGAGCAAGGGATGCAGAAAACGATCGATTGGTATGTATCCAACCGAACCTGGTGGGAGAGGGTTCGCACCGGTGCTTATTTAGACGCACGTTGATTCAGGCTTCAGGCATATAGGCTTTATAGGCAGATAACTGCATGATGACAAGGGAAGGTGAAGGCATGAGTACGACTGCGGGCCGCAAAAGGCCGCTGCTTATTCTAACTACAGCTTCTATTCGTACTCCACGCAAAAGAAAGCGTCGTACGCTTGGCAAGCGATTGCGAACAAAGAATGGTCGTGCTGGCAGTCTGAGGCGCAAAGGGACGCGAAGAGGGTTACGGAAAAAAGGGGTTCTGAGATCGAGGCTATCGAAGCAGTCGAGACTGCCGAAGACGCCGAAGCTAACAAAAAACGACCCTGTTATCCATCAATTCATTCCAACCATCCCCAATCTGGAGGATGAGAAGCGGCTTAGCTTTGAAGATGGATATCGTCATGGAAGGTATGAGGGAGGCGAATTGATTCTGGCGAACTTATTGCCTGAGAAAACGTATCTCCCTGATATATCCGTGGAAGATGTCATCACTGCAGGCTTCGAACAGTTCCGGCATCAGCTGCAGTCGTTCATAGAACCGGAGGCAGTATGCGCAGAGCTTCATCAGGCGCTGGAAGAGCGAAGACCGATGTCCCTTGTCCGACTTGGTGATGGAGAGATGTTCGCCCTGGCGCATGATAAGGTAGTCTCGACTGAACTAGTGCGGAGACATGGCGATTTCCTGGCCTATGCAGGACTTGAAATTCCTGATCATAATTGTCGGGAACAATTAGCTGAGGCTGTGCGCAAGGCGTCATTTGTCGGTGTACCTACCTTCCGTTCCCCGAATTTCCATGGCCTCCTCTTGCCGGTGCTTCGTGCACATGGCATACACATGGCTGATATGAGGATGACCGTTTCGACAGTGAATTACGCTATTGCATTGCAGGGACACCTGTATGGCTTGCTGAAAAGGCGCCGCGTATTGACTGTGGGCAATGCCGCCGTGGGATTAGCATCCGTGTTGAGGAAGCGAGGAATTACAGTAACCGGTACAATTGCTCCTGTTCGGGGGACAACGGATATCCCACACATTCTAGATGAGGTGTCCCGATATGAATTTGATATCGCCTTGGTAGCGGCGGGAATTCCAGCGGTCATCCTGGCACAGCAAATAGCAGAGCGATACAACAAAGTGGCCATTGACTTCGGCCATCTAGCGAATAAGATCGCGGATGGAGTCATTGCAATATGAAGTTGCAATTGGATTCAGATTCGGTAGTGTGAACTTGCATTAAGGGGAAGGGGAGGTGTGACACGTTTATGACTCGACATCGTCGGCCGGTATTGCAGAAGACGCGGAGGGCAGGAGCTCGAACATCAAACAGCACACACCAGCTATCAGGGAAGGGCAAGGGTGACCGGAGGCAAGAACGATTCGATCATGGTTATTC
>NZ_JMDX01000299.1:0-5956 GCF_000935845.1 Paenibacillus sp. E194 | reverse complement strand
AATTCAGTTGGGAGGATCAGATCTGGATAATCGCACAGCGGTTGTATCAACGTTATAAGGGATTCTCTGTTATTGATGAGATACGCGACATGCGGATAGATGGTGTGTCAGGTGGAGTAAGTGGTATTCCAGATGAAGCCATGACAAGAGGGGGCTACTGGCAGAGTCCGAACACAGCTTCACCGACAAAGAATCAAGGGGATTTAGATGCTGGCGGCCTACAGCGAGCATGTGATAGTGTATGGATCTTCTATAAGGGGAAGTCGATTCAACTTTCCTTCCTATCATTTGGATCGGAGGGTGAACTGCGCCGGGTATGCCACAACATATATAAATACCAGACACCTGGATCATTAACGGAAGCGGACGGCTATCGGATCAATCATATGAAGGACGGTTCGCGTGTCGTTGTGCTGCGTCCGCCATTTGCAGAATCTTGGTCATTCTTTGTTCGTAAGTTTGATACGCAGGTTGTATCACTTCAGCGGCTCATACGAGACAAGAACGCTGAGCTTCCTATTGAATTGCTTCATTTCTTAATGCGAGGAGCAAGAGTGACCGCTATCACAGGTGCGCAAGGATCGGGGAAGACGACTCTGTTAATGGCATTAATTCAATCGATTTATGCGTTCTATCCGCTTCGAGTACAGGAACAGGCTTTTGAACTGAATCTTCGTAAGTTATATCCCAGCAGGAATATCCTTACGCTCCGAGAGACAGACCGCATAGCGGGGCAGGCTGGTTTGGACGTACAGAAGAAGACAGACGGAACTGTGCATATTTTAGGTGAGGTGGCAACGGATCCGGTTGCAGCTTGGATGGTACAGATGGCTCAAGTCGCGAGCTTATTCACCGTCTTCACGCATCATGCCAAGACATTTCCTGATTTGGTGCTGTCGCTTCGGAACTCGTTGCTTAAGACGGGAATGTTCCATAATGAGTCGATAGCCGAGCAGCAGGTAAGCCAAGTGATTCACTTCGATGTTCATCTCTCTCGGGATGCCGAGGGCAAACGATATATTGAGCGCATTACGGAATGTATTCCACTTATTAGTCATAACGAAGGCGAAGAAACGATTGACAATCAAAGTGATGCGAACATGACATGGGATCGCTATATCGAATCCTCGCAGCGTGTGCACCGACATATGATGCGTACTCGATCCTTCACTTACCGAAATATTATCGAATATCATCAAGGCCGATATTACCTCGTGAACCCGATATCCGTAAAGCAGAGAGAAGCGATGGAAGCCGAAATGACTGCTGAGGATAAGCAGCGATTCCGCGATTGGCTTACTCAGGAGGGAGGATATCCGGTTGCTAGTTAGCAGCTTGTTACTATGGATTGCAAGCGGGGCAATAGCTGTCTCTTTCATGCTATGGATGTTGTCTAGAAAGTTAATGTCGACTGGGGTTGCGGAGAATAGGGTACGTGCCCATGGACATCAGAATGGAGTTACGGCCCTCACACAAGTGTATAAAAAACTACTGAGGGATGTCTATCGTTGGAGCATGAGAGTTCCTGTGCTCAAAAAGAAGACGGCGTCACTCCGACAACAGCTTGCACCGTTATACAGTTATGACGAGTGGCTATTGCGTGAGCGAACAGCCTCCATACTACTAGGGAGTGGAATAGCGATTCTCATTGCGCTCTCGATATTCGTCTCCTTCGATCAAAATCTGCTGTCATGGATCATGCTTATTGTTGTACTTAGTGTGGCGGAAAGTCTATATCGTGATGTTATGATCACACGTGCCGAAGTGAAGCTTCTTCATTTATCCTCCATGTTGATTGGGCACATGCGACATGCCTATCATCGGTACAAGATGGTGGATGCTGCATTGGAAGATACGATTGAACGCGCGCACCCGATGCTCGTACCACATTTACAGCGTATTGCGAAGTTGATTAGCGATCCCGATTCCGATTCCGCTATGGCTGCTTATGAGGATGCAGCTCCGAATCGTTATTATAAGATGCTTGGAGGCTTATCCAAGTTGGTAGCTGAGTATGGTGATCCGAAGGGAACAGATGGCTCTTCCTATTTGAAGGGACTTGCCATGATTGTTAGTGAAATGCAAACAGAGCTCGTTATGCGTGCGCGACTCGATTATCTGCTTGGGGGATTAAAAGCAATTGCCATTATCCCTATCCTATTCACAGATCCACTGGAAAAGTGGGCGACGACTTATTTTCCGTCAATGGAGTTGTTTTATCATTCGAAGCTTGGTTGGTGTCTGCAACTAACAGTTTTTTGTTCCGTGTTGATGTGCCATCGCATATTGCAACAGCTGCATTGGAGAAGCGCGATGGCTGAGGAACAATCACAGCGAACTGGGTGGATCAGAAGAGTGCTGGAGCAACGAATCATTCAAAGATTGCTGGATGTCTGGGTGCACAGTAGGCAGATCGAGTCGCTTAAGCGAGCTCAGCGCTTATTACATGAAGCGAACGAATCGATGACCTTAGGGCATTACTACGGCCGTCGTTTTCTTCACGCGATCACAACTAGTGGGATCTGCTTTGTGTTAATTGTCTCATTGCACTTGGGATCTACGCAATGGATATGGAATCAGCTGAATACCAAAACGCTAGAAGCGGGACTAAGTATGGAGTTAACTAAGCAATGGATACAAAGTTCCAACCCGGAGACAGGCAATCACGGACTTCAACTCGCTCTGAAAGCTGCGATTTTGAAGGAACACCCAGACTGGAGTTATCAACGAATCGAACAATCGACGAAGTCGCTCGTACCACTTGCTATATATGATCGTGAGATGAAAGTTTCATGGTGGGAAGTTCTGCTTCCATTCGCCGCTGGGTGGGGGGCAGTATTATGCATTTGTTATGATTCTGCGGATCCGCATTCGGATTCGACACTTGGATATGCGTACAGAGATCAGTCAAATGCAGTCTCTTTGCATGCTGCTGCGTGCTTTCGAGCGGATGACGGCTGAATCGATGATGGAGTGGATGAGTCGCTGCACGACTATGTTCCGCCGCCCCTTACAAGTGTGTCTGCTTAATTGGGAGAGTGGTTCGGATCATGCGCTACAACAACTGCGTATCCATGCGCCATATCCTGACTTCGTCAGGCTTGTGGATAAGTTGGAGCTAGCCCATAATCATATTCCGCTTAATGAGGCGTTCGATGATGCAGAGCAAGATTGGTTCTATGAACAGGATATGCTTAGACAGCATTATGAGACAAGTATCGAAGCCAAAGCAGGCTGGGGAAGGTGGCTGGGCTTCGCTCCGATGTATGCCTTAATTTTCTTGTACCTCGTTGTGCCCCTTGTATGGATGAGCGCAGAGCAAATGCGTTCTTCCTTTGAACAAATCCGATCTCTATAACGAAGGAGTGTATAAATTATGAATAATGCCCAATCTGCATTGAAGGTAGCAGCAGGAATTTTTCTTACCATAGCGCTAATTACGATTGTCGTGTTGTTGTTCGTTAGTGCGCAGGAAGCGACAAAAACGGCTCAAAATGAATTTTCATCGATCCAGACAGAGTTAAGCAAGGCATCGTTTACGGTTTATGATAATACATCGGTTAGCGGTTCTCAGGTCATTAATGCAATACGTAAATTTTTCAAGCAAGATCAATTCGGTATTCGTGTTGTAACTGGTAAAAATCGTGCGGGAAAATCGGATGGAAATCATTATGGATATTACGTGCTTCCGAACGGTGAGATTGCGGGGAACAATCGAAATGACAGCATTGATTTGGCATTGAATGAATCATCTGATAACTATGTGAATCCTAGCGGAAAGTTTAAAGCAAAGCTAATTGTGGACTCCAGCAACGTAACAAGAGGGATTGTATTTGAACAGCAGTAGGATTTGGGGGTGTCACCCCGAGTTTTCTTATATCCATATCTCCACAGTGGAACTAGGGAACTTATATTTTGGCATCAGCGCTTGTAAGGGGAGGCAGTATGCATAATGCGAGTCGAATAGCTGAACTAGCAGTAGCATCGATACTGTTTTTGGTAGCATTGACGGGAGCCTTACAACTTATTGAAAGTACGTCCTTTACGATTCGACAAGTAGATTATGCGAATCAAGTGAAGGATCGGAATGTTCGAGCTACGATGGAGCCCATGCGATCTAAGCCATTAACGGGGGCTGATGTCATTCTATTTATCAGTCAGTTGAGGGAGAATGTTGAGCTTGAGGTTGAAGGCATGGGCGTCAAATCTCCAATCCTCCTTGAGGATATTCAGTTCAATTCGATTTCACAAACGAAACAGTATCAACTTCATATCGAACGAAATGAAGATGGCGACATCCGTAAAATGATCTTCAGGTAGGAGGTATCGGATTGGGGAATGCAGTGGTTAAGCTGCTTGGTGTGATGATAGGAGTGCTGCTGCTCTTTCTTTACCCGATATTAGAATCATATCAGCAGCAGGATGATCTAACTGCGATGTATGTGCAGCGAAGTGCGTCTACATTCTCAGATGCCGTAAGGGATAAGGGAGTGATCACTCCTGTCATGTGGAATGATTTTATGGCGGAAATAGAGCGGACGGGTAATGTATATGATGTGGTTATTGAACATTATGAGAAAAAGTATGATCCGATCTATAGGGATCCCGTTCAAGTCAATACATTTACAGGGGACTATCTAATCCGTTACCAACTAAACAATAAAGTGATGCTAATGGAAAAGCTGTTTCCGGGAGATGGACAAACTGTTGAATCTCCATCCCGTACGTATAAGCTGAGCATTGGAGATTATTTCTACGTGTCCGTAAGCAATACGAATCGAACACGTGCGGCCATGATTATGGACTGGCTGACTGGCTCATTTGGCCCAACTGAACGGATTCGCATTCCTGTCGGAGGAATGGTACGAAATGAAAGTAGTTAAATTTTCAATACTCTTCGTTCTGATCTGTTTCCCTTTATTTTGGGTGAATAAGCTGCAAACAAGAGAGGAAGCGAGCAAGCTGCAACTTGAACTGAAGTATAATGACGCAATGAATCAAGCCGTTGATGATGCAGCCCGTACACTGCAAACATCTGCTGTGTGGAAGGAAGCGGAGGAAGGATATGAGTCACAGAAGCGGCTGGAACTGCGTCGTAATGATGCGGTTGATTCATTCTTTATGACGTTATTTCTTAACTTTGGTTTATGGAATGAGGAGAAAAAGCAGGATGAATTGAAGCGATATATTCCGGTGATTGCAATCATTGGCTATGATGGTGTTGATATGTATGCTGAGGATGAATATATCGGCCGAAATGGTGAATCCCAGATGCAGCATGTATGGAAGCCGAAGTTGCCTTATGGGTTTATGGATCAAGGAGGAAATGTGATCGGATTTACGTTAGATGACTTTGTTACCGTGTATCGTCCATCATCGGGGAGCTGGCTTTCAGGGTATCAGCGGGAGTTGAAAAGCACGGCTGCAGATGTTCCGATACTACAGGATGATCAGTTATTTGATGCGGTAAGACGTACGATAATCGTAGATACCATTCAACAGGCGCTGGCCAACACCATCAATGAACACAACGAACGGGCCATACGAAATGGTGTCTCCTATACGTTCACTTTGCCTTCCATTTCAGATGAAGAATGGCATAATACCATCAACGACGTGGGTGTTATGGCCTTTATACAAGGTTTGCCTCTAGGTTATTCCTCGTATAATCATTATGCTCTCGGTGGCTCGCGGCTGCTTAAGAGAAGCAATTATCACGGCGTAATCATGAAAGGTATTAAGTATGCATTCCCCGAAAAATGCGCTCCATCGAATGCTTTAGAATCCTATCATTCATCTGCTGATGCGGCCAAACAAGGTTATTTTTTGAAATCATGTCCCTAATGCGATTCCAATTCAATAGGGGGCTTGACTGTAATACATATCGCAAAGAGACGTTATAAACAACCGTCCTGAACAGTGAAGTGCACCCCTTATAGTAGACATTGGATAAACA
>NZ_JMDX01000298.1:0-6019 GCF_000935845.1 Paenibacillus sp. E194 | reverse complement strand
ACGATAAAGGCAGTGCGCACCGCACGAATATGCTGTGCCATGTGCAGTGCGATGCCCTGTTGTTGTAGCTGCTGTTCTGCTTCATCGCATATATGCAGGAGCCGATCATTCATCTCTTGATTCAATCCGCTGTGAACCCATTCTACGAACGGTATTGTTCTGTTCCAGATATTGCAGCGCAATCCATCTTGAAGGTACCCCATCTATAGGCGGTAAGTACTCCGACATACGCTGAATAGCGAGTTCCGTAATTTCTCCATAGTCGAGTTGGAACGAATCTCCGTATTCCTTCGCTGCATCTTGGGCGGGGTGATCGATATGCTGCAAAATATCGTGAATTCCTTGCTTGCGTCTAGCGTTGACGGGAAGTAAGGGGGCATGAAGTGCCTTGGATAGCTTCTGCGTATGAATGTGAATGCCGCGACCCTGTGCCACGTCGTTCATATTCAGCGCAATGTGCACGGGAAGTCCATATTCCAGTAATTGTATGGTTAAATATAAGTTGCGTTCGAGCTGTGAAGCATCGACAACATTCAAGATCGTATCTGGTCGTTCGTGGAGCAGGTAGCTTACAGCGACGCTCTCGTCACGCGACATCGGCTGCAGCGAGTAGATGCCGGGAAGATCGATGAGCGTGCCTGAATTGCGATGCAGGTGGCCGACCTTCTTCTCTACCGTTACGCCAGTCCAGTTGCCTACATATTCGTAGGAGCGGGTGAGAGCATTGAATAAAGAAGTCTTACCTGTATTCGGATTGCCTACGAGTGCGGTGGTACAAGTACTCATGCGCCATTCACCCCGATAGAGCGAGCCTCGTTTTGGCGAATGCCGAACAATTGGCCGTTAGCCTCTAGGGTAAGCGGACCGCCGAACAAGCTGGTACGCTTCAGCTCTACATGGGTTCCTTCTGTAATGCCCAGATCACGCAGGCGATGGCAGACCGATGCATGGACTTTGGACAAATCACAAATACATGCACGCTGCCCAGGCTTCAATTCGCATAAAGAGGTATTCTGTCTGAGCATCTCACAATCAGTTGGGCGCATGATAATCCTTCTTTCTTCAACATATCAGTATCAATCTATGATTAACTCGTTCTGTTCTTATTTATAATGATAATCGGTATCAATTGAATTTACCTTGAATGTAGCACAATGGAAGAAAAATTACATGTGATTTTTTTCATAGAAAAAGGATTAAATTGTAGATAATTTATCGAAATCTATGAAAACGACACGAAAATGAAGCTTTTTTGCTTTGCTTTATGAGTTTTTTTCCATTAGAATGGAGAGAAAACATTTGGCAAAGGAGATAGCGGAATGAAAACGAATCACTGCAAAATTGTCGACTGCACAATTCGCGATGGTGGTCTAGTAAACAATTGGGACTTCAGCGTCGAGTTTGTGCAAAGCTTATACGCATCATTGAATGATGCCGGCGTCGACTATATGGAAATCGGCTACAAAAATTCGCCTAAACTGCTCAAAGGCGCTGACGAAGCAGGCCCTTGGCGATTTTTGAACGACGATTTTTTACGTACTGTCATTCCGCAGAAGGGTACTACGAAGCTATCCGCACTTGTGGATATCGGCCGTGTGGATGAGAACGACATTCTACCGCGCAATGAGAGTATGTTGGACTTGATCCGGGTTGCATGCTACATTAAGGATGTGGACAAGGCGCTGGATTTGGTACGCACGTTCCATGATCGTGGATATGAAACAACGATCAATATTATGGCACTGTCAAATGTGATGGAGAATGACCTTATCGAAGCATTTGCGATGATCAAAGAGAGTGTCGTTGATGTGGTATACGTCGTAGATTCCTACGGCAGCCTTGATCATAATGATATTCATTTCCTCGTGAATAAATTTAAAGAGCATTTGCCGAACAAGCGAATCGGTGTTCATACCCATAATAATATGCAGCTTGCTTTCTCGAATACGCTTGTTGCTGCAGAGCTTGGGGTTGAAATGCTGGATGCTTCCATATACGGGATGGGGCGTGGAGCGGGCAACTGTCCGACAGAAGCTCTATTGACTCATTTGAAGAACAGCAAATACCAGCTTCGATCCGTACTTGGCTTCCTTGAGAAATACATGATTCCGATGCGTGAAAAGTGGGAATGGGGCTACCTGATTCCATACTTGATTACAGGTACGCTTGATGAACATCCTCGTTCCGCCATGGCGCTGCTTGCTTCTGATGATCGGGACAAATACTTGGACTTCTATGATCAAATGACGACACCTGAGGTATCGATTCATAAGAAAAATTCGTAAAGGAATGTGAAAGCTCCTTCACGATAAGAACATACAAAGACCGCTCCAGCTATGGCTGAGCGGTCTTTCTTATGTTGAAATGAATTAGGAACAGGCTACGATTGCATGCGAACGTACTTGCGTTCGCCTGTCTTCGGGTTGTAATACACTTGATATTTTAAACCATCTCTCGGATCGATAAAGATCTCTTTCGTTGGCATAAAGTCGCCTGAGACACCGATGGCATCCAATGGATTATCGTATTGCTTATAGCGCTTGTCGAAATATTTCTTGCCGATCACGATCAGGATGACAAGGCCGATCAGGGGCAGGCCGTACACCACTAGAGCGATTTTGAAGAAATGTACAACCTCATCCATTAGGAATGCACCGCTCTCAACTTAACAACCGTTCCGTAAGCTACAATTTCACTCATGTTCTGGCCGACATCGCCGCTATCGAAGCGCATCATGATGATTCCGTCTCCACCCATTGCGTGCGCATTCTCGATCATGCGATCCATTGCTTGTCGGCGAGCATCCTCGATCATTTGTGTGTACTGCTTGACTTCACCACCCACGAGACCTTTCAAAGATGCCATAATGTCCCCGCCGATACCACGTGCTCGAACAACTACGCCAAAGGCTGTTCCCAGTACTTCGGATACCTCATAATTTGCAATGCGTTCGGTCGTTACTACGATCATGAATGCCAGCTCCTTTTGAACACTTTTATAGAGTTGAAGGGGATTATCAATCCCTTTTAGTATTATTCATACGGGGATTTTCTTTATTCGTTTCATAAAGAAGTTCAATCCGTAACAAGAAGGGCCGTCCATAGCTAAAGATTTACTAAAAAAGGCGTTAAATGGCGGATATCACAGTAGTTTTAATGGAATAACGCTTTAAAGTTAGTTATGATGGTTACATAGAGATTTGTGCCTTTCCATATCTAATGATCGATCATGAGGGGAGAAGGATATGAAGGTCAGTATATTTGATGTGGCTAAGAAATCAGGTTTATCTGTAGTGACGGTATCCCGTGTCCTAAATAACGCGAAGACGGTTCGAGAGAAGAATCGGGTCAAGGTTCTTCAGGCGATGAAGGATCTGGATTACCACCCGAACGCAGCAGCTCGAAGCCTTGCGAAGGGGAAAACAGGTGTCATAGGGATGATTGTCACTACCTTGCAGGATTCATTTCTGGATAGTATCGTGCAATCGGTGTACTCACTGCTAAAGGATCATGGTTATTACTTAGCACTATCGGTTGCATCAGAGCCGATGGAACAAGGGGTGGGTACGGACTTAATCCAAGAGGATCGCGTGGATGGAATGCTGATTCTATCTGCGGTACATGAGGAACCTTACGTGGTAGAACTAAAAAACGGAAAATCCCGTTCGTACTCATCGACAATCAGACAATCCAGCCTTCTGTGACCAACGTGAATGTGGATAATTATAAAGGTGGATATGATGCAACAAAGCATCTCATTGATTTGGGCCATCGATCGATCGCTCATATTCGTGGGCCACGGTTCTTCTTAAGTGCACTTGAACGTGAAAGGGGTTTCAGGGATGCAATGAGTGACGCAGGCCTCGAACCTTTTGCAATTGAGGATGGTAAGTTCTGCATTCAATCCGGCTATGATGCTGTACAGCGATGGCTGCATGCAGGTTGTATGCCGACGGCGCTGTTCGCGGCTGATGATTTCACGGCGATTGGCGCCATCAATGCACTCTGGCAGGCTGGTTACAAGGTACCAGATGATATGTCTGTAATCGGCTATGATGATCAAGTCATAGCCTCCCAACTGCGTCCTCTGCTGACAACGATGCGACAGCCAGCTCACCAAATCGGCAAAGTTGCTGTTGATTTGCTTATAAAGCAGATTAATGGAACGAATAAGCGTAGTATCAGTGCTCGTCTAGAGTCGGAGATCGTGATTCGAGAATCGACGAGCGCACCGAAGTTATTGCAATCGTAGTATGATGAATAGGTAAGACAGATAGGCGTGCGGTTATGAACTGGTGACCGCATGCTTTTTTCATTACAATAGGAATAGATGTGAATGGATGATACCGAGCATAGATTGGAGCGAAAACTACCTTGAAGGATCGTACGATTAAACATCTGATTCTATGGATTCCTACGATTACAATTGGACTTTGGGAATATATGCGCCACTCTTTCCTGCTCCCTTACGTTTCCATGGAGGTTGGGAACTGGCTCGCCCCTGCCATTGTTTTTATCGTGTCAGCCACGCTGTTGACTCGCTTATTCAAGCTGCTGGATGATACGCAAAAAAAGCTGCAACGAGAGCAGCAGACGAAGGCGGCCTTGGAGGAGCGGAGCAAATTGGCGCAGGAGCTGCATGATGGAATTTCACAATCATTGTTCATGCTATCGGTAAAGATTGATCGGTTGGAGACAGCTTCGACCGAACAGCAGCCAGAGCAGCTGGACAAGCTCCGACAGACGGTTCGTCATGTATATGATGATGTGCGCCTGTCCATCGCTAATTTGCAAACTGTCCCTGAAGAGATGAATGTATGCTGGTCGGATCAACTCGTTACGATGATCGAGGATATTCGAAAGGATACGGATTGGACACTGGACGTGAAGTGGGAGCTGCCTGAAGATCAATTGTCATTGAAAGAGAAAATCGCGCTGTTGTCGGCTGTACGCGAGGCGCTGCTGAATGTGCGCAAGCATGCAGAGGCGAAACGGGTATGGATCATAGCGCAGCCTGTGGCTGAAGGATTTGTCTGCGACATTCGGGACGATGGGATCGGATTCGCAGGAGAGCCTTTTGCACAGAAGGGAAAGTATGGATTGAAGATGGTACGCGACCGCACGACCAATATGGGGTGGAGCTTGTCTTTGGAACGGGATGGCAGCGTGACGGTAGTGCGTATTGCAAGTTAATGAAGTTGGCGGAAGGAGAGGGAACTAGCGTGAATGAGGAACATGGGATGGATAAACAGCATTGTTTTCGGGTGTTAATCGCCGACGATAATGCCCATGCGCGTGAGGGAATGCGGGATATTTTAGCGATTGATCCTGCATTCGTCGTTGTAGGTGAGGCTGTGAATGGAGAAGATGCACTTCGTATGACGGATCAAGTCATGCCGGACTTGATCTTGATGGATATTTCCATGCCTGTTATGGACGGATTGGAAGCTACCAAGCGGATCAAAGAGCAGTTCCCCTATGTGAAAATCGTGATGGTGACGGTGTCGGATGATATTACTCATTTATTCGAGGCATTGAAAAAAGGGGCACAGGGCTATTTGCTCAAAAATTTGCAGCCTTCTGCATGGCATGAGTATTTGCGTGCGATTGCCATTGATGAGGCACCGATGTCGAAGGAACTGGCGTTTCGCTTATTACAGGAGTTTTCCGTGAAGGGCGAGAGCAAGATTCCAACGTCAACTCCGTTGACGACTCGTGAACGTGAAATTTTGGAGCGTGTAGCGAAGGGGGAATCGAACCGGGTCATTGCGGGACAGTTGTCCCTATCTGAGCATACCGTGAAGAATCATCTGAAAAACATTATGCAGAAGCTGCATTTGGAGAATCGTGTGCAGCTTACGCGATATGCATTGAAGCACGGCATTGTAGATAATTAGAACCCTATGATGATGGATCATTGATCGAAAATAATTATGATTCCGAAGGTGAAAAACGTATTGCGCAACAGAATGGGCTGTGCTATATTAATTCTTGTCACTTGATGTGACGTGCAATATATG
>NZ_JMDX01000297.1:0-6259 GCF_000935845.1 Paenibacillus sp. E194 | reverse complement strand
CCCAGAATGCGAGTAATGTGATGTGGGATCGCCCTTCTGCTAAGCCCTGTCCTTCGTGTGGAAGCTTGATGATTGAGAAACGAAGCAAGCAAGGGACGAAGCTAATCTGCACAAGCTGTGATCATAATGAGCAGGTGCAAGAAGATTCAGATGATGAATAAGGAGCTACTGGCATACACATAAATGGATATGACCATGCTGTGGAATGTCAGGCTTCGCTGCTGTAATTCTCGTGCTATTTTCACAAGTTACAGTCTGAAAAACGATAATAAAGGTTAGCTCTGCATCGCGGCTGCTTATTCAAGGAGCCGCGATCAGTGCTTTTGCATACAACTGAGGGGGATATCAACAAATGAATCAGCCTAGAGTAACCGTCATTGGAGCTGGATTGGCGGGGAGCGAGGCAGCATGGCAAATTGCACAGCAAGGCGTGCCTGTCACACTATATGAAATGAGACCTGTCAAACAGACTCCAGCTCACCATAGCGGACGGTTTGCAGAACTGGTGTGCAGCAACTCGCTGCGAGCGAATGGATTGAGCAATGCAGTAGGTGTGTTGAAGGAAGAAATGCGCTACATGAACTCATTGATCATGAGCGCAGCCGATAAACATGCTGTACCAGCAGGTGGAGCATTGGCGGTTGACCGTGAAGGCTTCTCGGATGAGATTACGAACACGCTGAAGGAGCATCCGCTAGTTGAGGTGCGCAACGAGGAAGTTGCGGATATTCCTGAAGACGGTATTACTGTCATTGCAACAGGTCCCTTGACATCCGAATCGTTATCCGCACGTATTAAAGAATTGATGGGTGAGGAGTACTTCTACTTCTACGATGCGGCGGCGCCTATCATTGATAAAGATACAATCGATATGAACAAAGTATATTTGGCTTCTCGCTATGATAAGGGTGAAGCTGCATATTTGAATTGCCCAATGAATGAAGAAGAGTTCAATGCGTTCTACGAGGCGATTATTACAGCAGAGAAAGCTGAACTGAAGACATTCGAGAAGGAAGTTTACTTTGAGGGCTGCATGCCGATTGAGGTAATGATGAGCCGCGGCAAGCAGACAGCTCTGTTCGGGCCAATGAAGCCAGTAGGTTTAGTTGATCCGAATACAGGCAAGACGCCGTATGCTGTTATTCAGCTTCGTCAGGATAATGCAGCAGGTACACTGTACAATATGGTCGGCTTCCAGACTCACTTGAAATGGGGAGAACAGAAGCGGGTGTTCCGCATGATCCCTGGTTTGGAACAAGCCGAATTTGTACGTTATGGCGTTATGCACCGCAATACGTTCGTTAACTCACCGAAGCTGCTTGAGCCAACTTATCAATTCAAGGGCCGACCATCCTTGTTCTTTGCTGGTCAGATGACAGGGGTAGAAGGTTATGTGGAATCTGCAGCATCAGGATTGATTGCAGGACTGAATGCAGCACGGTATGCAGCGGGCAATTCATGTCTTGTATTGCCGCAGCAGACGACATTAGGAAGTATGGCGAATTACATTACAACTGCGGACTTTAAACATTTCCAACCTATGAATGCGAACTTTGGCTTGTTCCCGCCGCTGGAGACTCGTATTCGCAACAAAAAAGAAAAGAACGAAGCCATCGCACATCGTGCGCTTGATACGCTGCGTGCATTTCAGGAAGAGCATGGCATCCACATCAAATAATTGGTGAAGCGTAAGGAAGCAGCGGCCGTTTTGTGCATGTCTGGTTCCTTTGCGCGTTCATGAGGTAGGAGGCTTGGTAGAGTGGAATATTCATTTCATGCAACAACGATTTGTGCTGTAAGACATAATGGTGCAGCTGCGATTGCAGGCGACGGTCAGGTGACCTTCGGCAACAACATGGTGATGAAGCAGCACGCACGCAAGGTTCGACGCTTATATCGCGGTCAGGTAGTCGCTGGATTTGCAGGCTCGGTAGCAGATGCGATTACATTGTTCGAGAAGTTCGAAGGCAAGCTGGAGGAGCATCACGGCAATCTGCAGCGTGCAGCAGTCGAGCTTGCGAAGGACTGGCGTCAAGATCGTGTGCTTCGCAAATTAGAAGCATTGATGATTGTAATGGATGCGACCCATATGCTGCTCATTTCGGGCGGGGGAGAGATTATTGAGCCTGATGACGATGTCATCGCAATCGGATCTGGTGGATCATTTGCACTCGCTGCTGGACGCGCTTTGAAGCGACATTCTCCGAATATGACAGCCAAAGAAATGGCGGAAGCTTCACTTCAGATTGCAAGTGAAATCTGTGTATATACAAATGACAATATTGTGGTTGAACAAATTTAGTAGCCGAATGGCAGCCGGAGCGGAGGGATAGTAATGAATCAGCAAGCGTGGACACCGCGACAAATCGTTACTGAATTGGATAAGTATATTGTTGGTCAGAAGAATGCGAAGCGTGCCGTTGCGATTGCACTGCGCAACCGATATCGCCGTGGACTGCTTGATGAGAGCATCCAAGACGAGATCGTTCCAAAAAATATCTTAATGATCGGGCCTACGGGTGTGGGTAAGACGGAAATTGCCCGTCGCCTGGCTAAGCTTGTTCATGCGCCATTTGTTAAAGTGGAGGCGACGAAATTCACCGAAGTAGGTTATGTCGGTCGGGATGTCGAATCCATGGTTCGAGATCTGGTAGAAACATCGATTCGAATGGTGAAGCTAGAGCGTACAGAGAAGGTGAAGGACAAAGCAGAGGAAATGGCAAACGAGCGTATTGTCGAATTGCTAGTCCCTACACCTCAATCGAATAAGAATGGCCGTAACCCGTTTGAGATGTTGTTCGGTCAAAGCAACAACCAGGAACAGACATCTCCTGAGAAAGAGCCAGACCCAGGCATTCAAGAGAAACGCCGCAAAGTACGTTTCGAATTGTTGTCCGGACAGCTCGAGAACGATATGATTGAAATCGACGTGGAAGAGAATACACCGAGTATGCTTGATTTCCTGTCAGGCCAAGGTAATGAGCAGATGGGCATGAACATGCAGGAGATGTTCGGTAATCTGCTGCCTAAGCGCATGAAGAAGCGCAAGCTGACGATTAAGGAAGCACGCAAAGTTTTAACACAAGAAGAAGCGGGTAAATTAATTGATATGGATGATGTTACTCAGGAGTCCATTCGACGTGCGGAGCAATCCGGCATCATCTTCATCGATGAGATCGACAAGATTGCTTCCAGCGGACGGGGAGGTTCTGGCCCAGATGTATCTAGAGAAGGGGTACAGCGAGACATTCTGCCGATCGTGGAAGGCTCAACCATTATGACCAAGTACGGGCCTGTAAAGACAGACTATGTGTTGTTTATTTCAGCAGGTGCATTCCATATCGCCAAGCCATCTGATCTTATTCCCGAATTGCAGGGACGATTCCCGATTCGTGTCGAATTGAACAATCTGTCGCTGGATGACTTCGTGTCCATCTTGACGGAGCCGAAAAACGCATTGACGAAGCAATATGTCGAATTATTGAAGACAGAGAACATTGAAATACAATTTTCGGATGAAGCAATCCGGGAAATTGCCAATATTGCTGCAACGGTGAATCAGAACATGGAGAATATCGGGGCAAGACGCCTTCATACGATCATGGAGAAGCTGCTTGAAGACTTGTCTTTCGAGGCGCCAGAGCTGACATTGGAGACATTCCAGATTACACCGGAATATGTACGTGAAAAACTAGCAGATATCTCTCAGAACCGGGACTTGAGCCAGTATATATTGTAGTATAATCCGACAAAGTGTGACAATTGTTATTGAGATATAGACCGGTCAAAATGTTCGACAAACTATTTAGAAAAAGCCCTGACTTTCGGACGAAAGATAGGGCTTTTTTCTTATTGTGTTATAACCCAAAGTTTAAGATGATAGGTATGGCGTTAATTATCTTCTTCTGTCATAAAATTAACAAATTGAATGAATAATCGCGAATCATGCACATGCGTCCTTCGACTTATGCACAAAAACAAATATTTTGTCGAAAAAAGAAGGAGAAACGTCAAAGTAAATGGTATAGTAATATAGTCAAAATTTTAATCAACCAAAGGAGGGGTTATTGTGGATCTATTGAATGGCGTTCATATGTCGCGCCTGGAAGGTGCCATTCAAACTTCCGTAGCGAGGCAGAATGCGATTTCAAATAATATTGCGAATGTCGATACGCCATATTTTAAGCGTTCGGAAGTGCAATTTGAATCTCTCCTGAGAGATCAGATGGAGGGCGGGACACTGGTAGGTCGCCGAACGAATGAAAAGCACTTTTATATTGGGCCTTCTCAATCAACGCCGTACCATGCAGGTGATTCGCGACCAAGCTACTGTGATGGGCAATAATCGCAACAACGTCGATATGGATCGGGAAATGACGATGCAGGCGGAGAACCAGTTGCGCTACAACACCTTTATACAGCAGCTTAACCATCATATTAATATGATGCGAACATCAATGGATGTTAGGAGGTAATCGATAGTTATGAAGATTAGCAACAGTTTTCAAATTAGCTCGTCAGGTTTAACCGCTCAAAGATTGCGCATGGATGTCATCTCCTCCAATATCGCGAATGCGGAGACGACGCGCGCACAGTATGTGAACGGGAAGTTCGTACCTTACACTCGCAAGGTTGTCGTCATGTCACCGACAGAGCCGACTTTTCAACAATCCTTTGAAGCTGCGATGAAGGGTGAGCCGACATCAAGAGGGGTTAAGGTATCCCAAATTAAAGCGGATAATTCGGCCTTCAAGATCGCATACAATCCGACACATCCGGATGCAGATGAGAATGGTTATGTAACGATGCCTAACGTCGACATAGCGAAGGAAATGGTCGATATGATCTCAGCAACTCGATCATATGAGGCGAATGTGACAGCACTCAATGCCTCCAAATCGATGGTTATGAAGGCACTCGAAATCGGCAAGGGGTAATTTCGCTATTTTTCGACAAAAAATCTGCCGACTCATTCGGATAAGGAGGGATAAGAGTGATTCAGAATACAATGCTCCCAATACATATGGCTCAGCCGGCCACGTCTTCTACGGCCGCAGCAGGGCTGAAGCAGAATTCACCAGCAGAAGTGACAAAGTCTTTCGGCACTTTCTTTGCAGATGCACTCCAGCAACTTGAAGGACAAGAGCAGCAAGTCCAGACGATGAATGACAAGTTTATACTGGGTGAAGTTGATGTCGATCAACTTATGGTCGCCTCAGAGCGTGCGCTACTCGGCATGCAGCTGACTACTCAAGTGCGCAATAAGGTCGTTGAAGCGTATCAGGATATTATGCGCATGCAGTTATAACAGCGTGATGTCTTACATAGTTTGGGTGGGGTGACGTGAAGTGAATGAAAAAGTGACCCAGTATCGTGAACAAGCGTCTCGATATTGGAATCAATTCAGCAAGAAACAAAAGGCATTGCTGTTGTCGACAATTGGCCTTGTACTCGTAGCTGCTGTTATCATGACGTATTTATTTTCGAAAACCGAGTATGAACTCGCATTTCGCGACTTGAACGCAAATGATGCGGCTGGAATCATTGAGTATCTAAATTCGAACAACATTCCGTATCAATTAAGTTCCAATGGAAGCCAAATATCCGTCCCGAGCACCTCAGCTGCAAAAGTTAAGGTGGATGTTGGTGCGCAAGGGATTGTGAAGAATGGCTCGATCGGCTTCGAATCATTCGGCGCTGACGGGTTAATGAGCGGAATGACCGACAATGTATTTGACGTGCGATATAAGAACGCATTGAACGGAGAAGTCGAACGGTTACTGCGCCAAATGCAAGGCGTTCAGGATGCAAAAGTAATCGTCAATTTGCCTAAAGAGACGGTATTTGCTACACCGGATCAAGAACAAGCATCGGCATCCATCGTGCTTAGTTTTAAAGGCGGCTATCAGCCGAACCAGGCAGAAGTAGATGGATATTTCAATTTGGTGAAGACAGCTGTGCCGCATTTGCCGATTGAAAATATTACGATTTCTAGCAATGAGAGTATGTTCTTCGCTTCGGGTTCAGTCGGCGGTAATGGCAAAAACGCGCTCGGTGAAGTCGATGAGCAACTTAAAATTCAACGTAAGTATGAAAACGATATTCGCATGACCGTTCAGCAGTTCCTTAATGGCCAATTTCCGGCTGACAAGGTTCACATCCTTGTCTCTGCCAAATTGAATTTCGACAAAATCCACAAGAAAGAAGATCTTGTCGAGCCTGTAAATAAGGAAGAGATGAAAGGGATTGAAATCAGCGT
>NZ_JMDX01000296.1:0-6278 GCF_000935845.1 Paenibacillus sp. E194 | reverse complement strand
CTAAGGAAGGACAAGTGCTGATGCCGCTTGAAGCCTCATCTTGGAGCGCCAAATTTGCGTGGGTACAGGACAAGTTCGGTGTATCGTGGCAATTGAATCTGGCGAATACATAGTTTGCATTTGCATGAGAAAGGAAGAGGAGCGGGATCTTTAATGGTCAGTAATTGACCTTAAGGAGAGTCGCTCCTTTTCGCTTCGTAGGGGATCTTGGTTCAGGCTATCCTTTGTTGAACTGAATAGTGCTCACTATCTCTATGAGCTGACGCAGCCCAAACTCGATGCGATCCTCAGGCACATTCGTCACATTGATTTTCAACAAATTGCTTGCCGGGAACGAAGCTAAGTAATGCTTGTCGATCGATTCGAGATGAATCGATTTCTTTTGTGCATCCGAAATAAGCCGCTGCACAGGCAGTCTGTCATGCAGTTCCAGATGGGTATGCACCGTTAGATGGGATGAAACGCTTGGGATTGCGAAATGTTCATGCTGCTGAAGGGAGATATCACGCAATACTGCCTGCATGAGCTGTGACCTTCTAGCATACGAGGTGCGTATTTTCTCGCGATGATGCTCGAACATGCCGCTCTTCAAGTAGATTTCGAGCGCTCCCTGCGACAGCATGGAACTGTCAATATCCTGTGTTCGTTTATAGCGATTGAACGTCTGGATTAGTGCATCTGGAATCACAGCCACCCCTATGCGGAGCCCCGGGAAAATAATCTTCGAGTAGCTCTTCAAGTAAATGACATGCCCAGATTGATCGTACGCATATAGTGGATCGGACTTCGGATTATGCTCCAAATCGGCCAAATAATCATCCTCGACGATATATACATCGTATTTGTGTGCGAGGGCAGCGATTCGCTTCTTTTCTTCGGTACGGTAGGAAGAGCCCAGTGGGTTATGGAATCTTGGTATCGTATAAAAAAACTTGATGCTCTCCGTACGGAATATTCGTTCTAGCTCATCCATATCGATGCCTTGTTCTGTTCGGCGAATGCCCATTACAGGAAGTTGATGTGTTTGCAGATGTTCGACCAGCAGATGGTAACAAGGCTGTTCAATAAGAATCATCCTTTTTTGGTTCGGAAAAGGCATGGTACAGAGTATAGAGAGAGCCTGCTGTACCCCGGAGACAATGAAGATGTTGGACAGCTGTGTAAATACCTGATAATTAGCGAGATGCCGCTGCATGAGTGCAAGCAGAGATGGCAGCCCCTGAGAAGTCCCATAGATGAATAGATCATTTTTGTAGGTATCGATCGCTTTATTGATACAGTGCTGAAAGTCCAAGTATGGGAACACGCCTGGGTCAGGAGCGGCGGATACAAAATCAATGAGCCCTTGCTTCATGTCGTCTGCTTGATTTCGTCCCTGAACCACATAATAGCCGCTCTTCGCTACCGAATAGATGAGATGTCTTTCTTCCAAATCATGCAGTGCTCGAATGATCGTGCTCTTGTTGACCCCATATTGAATGGCAAGCTCGCGAATGGAAGGAAGCTTGTCCCCGTCCTTCAAGATGTGCTTCTCCAAATTGTACTCCAAATTCTGAATGATTTGCTCGAATTTATACATGAATCTCCATTCACCTCGAATCTGTACCGGTACAGATAATAATTTTCTTGATTGTAGCATAGCGCTGCAGCAATTAACATGGTTGTAGGGCCTTCAGTAACCAATTGCTTGCAAGCAAGGAAGAGAGGGATCAATCATGAATCATTCTGCTGTAAAAAAAGCGTATATCGCCGCCATCCTAAATACACTGATTATTGGATTCTCCTTTGTTTTTTGTAAAAATAGCGCTGCAGAGCGTAAAACTCCCTAGACATGCTTGCCTATCGATTTACGGCATCCTTTGCAGCCATCATGATCCTGGTTCTGTTCGGAAGAGTAAAACTGAACCTGCGATGGAAGGATGTTGCGACGATTGTCCCGCTGGCGGTTCTCTATCCCGGATTGTTTTTTGCCTTTCAAACATTCGGGCTCGTCACCGTATCTGCTTCGGAGGCCGGGATTATTCAGGCGGCTGTGCCGATATTCACGATGATATTCGCTTCGTATTGGCTGAAGGAACATTCCTCATGGCAGCAAAAAATAGCTTTGCTTCTGTCGGTCTCAGGACTGATATATATCTTTGCGATGAAAGGCGTTAACGTGGGAAATACGAGTTTATCAGGTATCTTGCTCATCTTCCTGTCTGTTCTCTCCTTAGCGGGATACAACGTTGCTGCACGCAAAAGAACACGCAAATATGGAGTGATGGATGTAACCTTTATTATGACCTGCTTCGGCTTCGTGCTCTTTAATGCGATGGCGATCTTCCAGCATATTGCTGAAGGAACGACATGGAATGTGATGCAGCCGCTGTTCGATCCGATGTTCGTAGTCTCCATTCTCTACCTGGGTGTGTTGTCTTCTCTGATGACCGCATACTTGACGAACTATGCATTGTCGAAGCTGGAGGCTGTGAAGGTAAGCGTATTTACGCAATTAGGGACGGTTGTGACGATGGGAGCAGGTGTCTTGATCTTGAACGAAAGCTTGCAGTACTATCATATCGTTGGAGCCGTGCTCATCATCATCGGCGTGTTGGGCGTCAATATCCCGCTTCGTCAGCGTCACCGTACCAGCAACATGAAGAAGCAAGCGTGAACTAGGGAAACTGTGATGCATGTAAGCATGGAAAAAGCACCGAATCGGTGCTTTTTTCATGCTATAGATAGGATCCGATACTATCTGATAGTGAAGTTGACTCCGTATATCGGCAAATTAGCTTTAGTGGCGACACGCTGTGAAGAGAAGTTGTCGCAGAACGTGCTGTATAGTGGGATGGCTCCGATCCTGCGAACCGCTTGAGCCCAGCTTGCAACTACGTGAGCTGCGTACCCTTGACCACGAAAGTCGTGAAGCGTTTCTAGCCCAGCCTCATGGGCATGACAAGAAATACGAACACTCCGGCATAGCGATACAATCTGCTCATGGTGAACGATTGCGACGCAAGGCTGTGCATACTCGATTTCTGAGGCCAGCCACTCGAATCCGCTGCAATCCCATTTTGTTATATTTTCTTTCGTGATCGTTACTGTCTTCTCCGAACTCGCATCCGCCAAGTAGGTGTCGGGTACATGGTAACAAGGCCCCATTGTGAATTGTTCAGCATGCAGGAGGCTCATATAGGATTCATAGTGCTTCGGTGTTGCATGTATATCACGAATTGCGGGTTCAACCTTGATTAATGACTCCAGTTGTTCGACTACCGAGCTTGGAACATCATAGCGATATCTCCATATCGTCTTCCCGTCCATAGTACGTCCTAAGAAAAAGCGAGGAGCTGGACGCTCACCAGGCCACGGCTCGTTAATCGATCGAAGCCGCATCTTGTCATCATGCGTAAAGAGAGCTTCAGCGTGCATGTTCATAAGCTTATAAGAAGACATCAGATTTGTTTCTGGATTTTCTTTTTCGTTTGAATGAGTAGCACCCCCGCCCAAGTTGTTGTTGATTTGCATTTTACCCTAATTCTTACAAGTTCCTCGCCTTCCTGTCTTATCGTAATTCTAAGGAATGGTCTTGCATAATGCCGATTCAGTGTGCAGTCATCGTTGTGTTGCGCCATATTGTATTGTCTTCACAGAGAGGAAGTGACCACTACATACAAGGGGTACGAAGTAAAGAATGACTTGTAATGAAAATTACCTTGATGGATTAGGTCCTGATTGTTATGATAGCAAAAATAAATGGTAGGAAATAGCTAAATATTACAAGAGAGGACGGTGCTGATGATGCCATATTTACATGGAAACCGCATCACATTACGCGAATATCGCAGAGAAGATTTGGAATGGATTCGGAAATGGGCGAATGATGAGGAGATAACGAATACACTGAGCGATATTTTTTTGTATCCGCATGCGGAACAAGATACGGAAGCCTTCCTGGAAATGATGATTGACAGCTCATCTAAATCAAAAGGCTTCGTCATTGCTGATCGGCAATTGTTGGATTATATCGGTCAAATTGATTTGCATCAAATTGACTGGAAAAATCGCTCTGCCGTACTTGGCATCGTGATCGGCCGCAAAGATATGCTTGGTGCCGGTTATGGCAGGGAAGCGATTCGACTGATGCAGGAGTTTGTATTCCAATCCTTGAATTTGAACCGGCTGGAGCTGGAGGTGTATGCATTCAATGAGCGGGCGCATCGCTGTTATATCAGCTGTGGCTTCAAGGAGGAAGGGAGACTCCGCCAGAAGATGTTCAAGGACGGAAAGTACTCGGATGTTATCGTGATGAGCGTGTTAAAAGACGAATATGAGCAGATGCAACTTGATGGGAAATGACCTAACAGCTGAAAGGTGATGCATAATGGCAATGATCCCACCATGGGAGCCTGAACAGCAGCGCTATGCGTTATCGGAACAGGTATACCTGCTGAAGGCGGATAAGATCGAATGGGGAATATACTGCTCTGTGTATTATAGTGCAGAATATAACGGTTTTTTCAAGGATCAAGGATATGAGTATGAAGGATGGCGAGATCCCTTCTGGATTTATGAAGGAGAAGTTCGCATCGGCGGGGTAGTGATAGCGCCCAATGTCATGTTTACGCTCTTCTTCATCCCGCCATTCGGAGAAGAGCGGCGCATCGTGCTGTTATTGAAGGAAGCGCTAATCAGCTGGTCTGATCCAAGCAAGGATATTATCATATTCGAGGTACTGCCAGATCAAGTTGAGCTGCTAGGCAGGGCTGGCTTCTGGCCATCAGCATTCAGATGCCGCTGGATGCAGCGGCCAACCGAAGCTTTTGTAGTAAAGTGGGAAGATCACTTTGTTGCGCAGACACCGGAAATGATCCAACAGGATGGCATTAATAAACTGTTAAACGAGAATGAAATTGCAAGGCTCTTATATCGTAGTTTTGCCGGTGCAGGTTCGATAGATGCCATTCGCAGACAGCAGACAGATATGCAATTCTATCAAGAGGATATCCGCGAATATGTGTCTTACACGAATGACTTGGTAAGGAACGCCTCGACGATCGTTGTCGATAGTCATACGAATGAAGTGATAGGAGTATGTCTCGTGTCCATGCAAGGAAGTTACCCGGCTATTTATAATATTGCTGTGCATCCTTCCTATTCGGGGCAGGGGATTGCCACAAGAATGCTCCAAGCGGCATTATCTAATTTGAATGGGCACTACCCTGTTCTAAGACTGTATGTGATGCAGGGAAATACAGCGGAATCGATATACTACAATCTAGGTTTTATGCCTGGGCCAATAGAGGTTCAGCGCATGTATATTCCAGCACAAACTGAACGGATAGGCAGCAATCATACATAAACGTTGCGCAACTTCTAACGGGGCAGGCGAATCGGAAGATTCGCCTGTTGTGCATCTTGGCATGATCACACATGACCGGGATAAGTGGCGAATAACGATAAGGAGGCGAGATAGACATGAAAGTGCAGGGATTGAACCATTTGTGCTTCTCTGTTTCTGATTTGGAGCGCTCGATTGCATTTTACGAGCATATTCTTGAAGCGAAATTAGTCGTGAAGGGACGCAAGCTGGCATACTTCGATTTACATGGCTTATGGATTGCGTTAAATGAAGAGCAAGACGTACCTCGCAATGAGATTCACCCTGCCTATACCCACATTGCTTTTACCGTAAGTGAACATGATATTGACGAAATAAAGACGAAGCTTGTACAATACGGTGTCCAGATACTGTCTGGAAGAGAGCGCGATGAGCGGGACAAGCGGTCGATCTATTTCACAGACCCAGACGGACATCGATTTGAATTTCATTCCGGCCAATTGGCGGATCGCTTGGACTATTACAAGGAAACGATGCCGCATATGACTTTTTTGGAATGAATGAATCCATAATCATCTAATACTATTTAAGATAATGTACTTCATCACGATTCTGCTGGCATGCCACATCAAGATAATTGTCTTACCACCCAACCTCAGAACAGAATATATCATCTTGAAACAGCACTTTGCTAGCTTCTGGGGGTACGTTTGTGCTGCAGGTTTTGCATCCTGTTTCGACGAAGCTTATTACATCATCAGGGACGACTGTGAGCATTCACAAGCATAAGGTGACAGGGGACTATTTCGATTGCTTGTTAAAAGAGAAGAATGTCGCCTACAATAAATATTTAGATGAATACAGAATCGCTGGATCAGAGGAGAAAGTACAAAGGAATTCCAAAATCATTTGTTATTTCCGCTGTTAAATGAGTTGATGAAGAAAAGGATAT